>JANLWR010000338.1:0-4399 GCA_031364625.1 Deinococcales bacterium
TGCGTCTTATGGTCAAGAAGTTATTCTTGATGCGGGTCTCAAGTCGCTCTCCACCGATTCTGGTTTCGCGCAACCCAAAAATCTTGCAGGTTGGAAGTATTCACCCGCAGGCGACGAACACGGTTTGCTCGAGAAAACCAACCCTGACGTTGTTGACCTCAAGATTGGTGATGTCCTCGAGTTGATCCCGAGCCACATTGACACGACCCTCAACCTTCATGACTGGTATCAACCGCACCGAAAAGGAATACTCGAGCCAGTTTGGAAGATTGAAACTCGAGGTAAAATTCAGTAATTTTTGGTTATTTTGCGTGCGTTTTGAAGTTTGGTAACGTAGACTGCTTGAAGCTCGAGCGTCATGAAAGGGTCCATTTGACCACTTTGAACCCCAAAATTGATTTGCGCCGCGTTCGTGTGGGTTGCGAACTGGTCTACGAACTGCCGGTCGGTGCGCCTTTAATGTTCGTGCTCGAGGTGCAAAACCGTGGCGTGCAAAGGATTCTCGAGGTTAAGCAGTTGATCAGTCCAATGCTTAGTGCTGGGGCGTTTAAACGTTACGAAGACCGGCACAACAATCTGATTTGGCGTGTACTTTCCCCGCAGGGCGAATTGAAGATTATTTATGATGTGATGCTCGAAGTGCCAGCAGGACTTGATCCAGTGTTGCTCGAGCTTCCCAAAACCCAGATTCATGATTTGCCCGACTCGGTGATCGAGTACACGCTGCCCAGCCGTTACTGTCCGTCGGATTTGTTTATCACCGAGGCTTGGGATTTGTTCGGCAACATCATCGGCGGCTGGGCGCAAGTTCAGGCGGTCTGCGATTTGCTGTACATGCGCGTGGCGTATTCTGCGGGCAGCACTGCCAGCACCACGGCGCTCGAGGCGTACCAGTCACAACGGGCGGTCTGTCGAGACTTTGCGCACATGGGCATCAGTTTTTGTCGGGCGCTGAACATTCCGGCGCGGTACGTCAGCGGTTACTTGCCCGACATTGGCGTGCCGCTCACGCCGCCGATGGATTTTCACGCCTGGTTCGAGGCGTTCTTGGACGGCGCTTGGCGAACCTTTGATGCGCGTCACAATACGCCGCGCACGGGTCGGGTGGTGGTTGCCACGGGGCGCGATGCCGCCGATGTCGCCTTCAGCACCACTTACGGCGCGACCAATTTGGCGAATATTCGCGTTTGGGCAGACGAGGCAAGCAGTATTGAGCGCCTGCCAGATGAGATCGGGCGTGAACTGCGGTGAGCCTACCAACCTTGGAGGCTCGAGTTGCCAATGTTCATTCCGAACCGCTCGATGTGGTGCTCGGACCTGGTGGCAGCTTCGAGCGCCAGATCGCGCATCAGGTCACGTTTTTAAATTATAAGGGGATTGACTGGGATGACGTGGCTCGAGCGCGGGTTTTTTCGTTTCAGCAATTTGCTTACGTTTACCCGAGTTTGGTCACAGACCTTTCGCAGCGTCTGATCGTCAAACCCAGGCAAGCTTACGGCGATCAAAAATTGCTCGACTTCAAACTCGGTATCGAACCCATCCCGCTCGAGAAACGCCTGGTCACGGATGGTTTCGGCAATGCCGTGATCGAACTCGAGGTGGCAGCAATCAATGACTGGACGACCTTTGAGGTGATCTTTTGCGTCGAACGTTGCGCCAACATGCCAGCCCCAACCGTGACCGACGCGGAGGCTCGAGGTTTGACCCAAGCCACGATTTTCACGCGGGCGAATCCCAGAATGCTCGAGGTTGCCAACGGTTTAAAACTGCGTGCCAAAACCCCGCTCGAGCTTGGTGAGCGAATTTGTGATTGGGTGTCTAGTGCCATGACCTACAAAGTCGGTGTGACGGGTGTGGCGACCACCGCCAGCCAGGCGCTCGAGCTTGGGGCTGGTTTGTGCCAGGATTATGCGCATATTGCCCTGGCGCTCTTGCGCTCGGCTGGACTGCCAGCCCGTTACGTCAGCGGTCACATGCTCGGTGAGGGTGGTTCTCACGCTTGGCTCGAGGTGATTGTGCCAAACCAAAACGGCAAGCTCGAGGCAATCGGCTTTGACCCGACCAATGCCCGTCGCCCCAATTTGGGTTACACCGTGGTTGCCCTTGGACGCGATTACAGCGATGTGCCGCCGACCACGGGCAGTTACATTGGCGATCACGCCGGCGAACTGCATTTTGAGAAACGCGCGGGACTGGTCGAACTCGAGTTTAATGATGCTCGAGTTTTAAGCACTTTGGTTTAATACGAATTCCGATAAATTCCCCCAGGAATTTATTCGCCCAAAGGGCGTAGGAACGGCTACGGATTCTGTGATGAGCGCAATATTCGCGCAAGCTTTTATGAAGCGATTAAACGGAATCCGTATAAAACTTTATTTGAGAGTTGTGGATTTGTTTTTGAACGCGGTGTACATTTTGAATGCCACCATTGCGATTAAACCTGTCGGCAAGGTAAAAGCGGTCAATGCTCCCAGAAAAGCTCCAAGCAGCAACAACGATCCAATGTCTTGCCCAAAAACCAGGCAAGGCTGCACGTCGTTGGCGCTGATCGAACAAGCATTTAATTGGGCAATGCCCAAACTCAGTAGCATCAAAATAAGCGGTGCGAGGCTGAATACGACCAGCAGGGCGTAAATCAAATTGCTGCGTTTGGAAGACATCGTGCCAGTCTAACCCTCAAAACTTGACGTTGAAGGTCGATCTCAAGGTCATCCAAAATCGGTCTGGCTCGCGTATGCCAGAAAAAGGAGTTGAATATGATTCAAGCAGGCGACAGCATCAGCAACCCAATTTCGGGTGAAACCATTGTTTTCCAGACCACCGGTCTCGAGCGTCCAGGCGCGGTGCTTCGTGCCGAGTGCATCGTCAAACCTGGCGGACGGCTCGCCGCGCCCCTGACGCACGTTCACCCGATTCAGACCGAAACCTTCTGGGTGCTCGAGGGTGAATTGCAGACGGTTGTGAACGGTCTTGAACGGGTTTACAAAGCGGGGGAGACGGTGGTGATTGATCCAGGCGTGCCGCATTTGTGGGGCAATGCCAGCCAGACCGAACAAGTCCGTTTTACCTTTGAGTTATCACCAGGACTCGAGTGGGCGACGCTGTTCGAGAGCATTTTTGCGATGGCTCGAGATGGCTTGACCAAGCCTGACGGCACGCCACCCATGCTGGCAATGGCGGCGGGATTGCACCAATTCAAAGATCACTTTTACCTCGACAAACCGCCTGTTGCCGTGCAAAAACTGATGTTTGCCTTGCTTGCGCCAATTGCCAAACTTGCAGGCTACCGCAAAGCCTATTCATACAAACCTGAAGCTCAAAAAGTCATACCGCGAACTTCATAACTCGAGTTCGATGATCTGACCATTTGCCACATCTCGAGTGCCTGTCACGCTCCAGATTGCCATTTCGTGACAGACCACAACCACAAAATCAAATTGCAAATAACGCTTCAAGACGCCTGAAACCCTTGTTTTCAGGTGCTCCAAAGTTTCCCAACGTCGTGTTTCATCCGTCGGGTAAATACCGTGACAGCGTTCAAAATCGTCTGCCAGACCAAAAATCTCGAGCTGCGAACTGTAAACGCCCGTGGTGTCTGGCATCCATTCGTGCAGGTCGTATTCGACTTCGATTTTGGTTTGCAAATTTCGGCTCAAGATTGCCGCGCTTTGCAAAGCCCTGGTGTACGGACTCGAGAGGATTAAACTGGCTTTGGTCAGGCGTTCGTCTTTGGCGCTGTCCTCGAGTTGGTCTTCTCCCAGCGTGGTCAGTTTGGTGAAATCGGTGCGGAAGCCTGTTAAACCTCTGGCGTAACAATCGTCCCAGTCTGCTTTGCCGTGTCGAATGAGGTAAAAAGTGGTCACGCTTTAAAATTCCTTTGCAAACGTCTGTGAGGTAGAATACCGCACTCTTGGTACTCAAAGATGGTTTATTCCATCAGCATCGTTTGGGGTATTGTGAAGCTATGTCAGAGATCGTCAATTCACAACTCGAGCTTGAACTTGCAGAAATTGACGCCCAACTCGAGCAGGGTTTTGAAGATTTTGAAATGGGGCGTTTTCAAGCTTTTGATTCAATCTCCGATCTGCGAACCGAAATTGAATCGCGTGTCAAAGCTCGAGCGGCATCAATCCGCCCGTAAAACCAGCGTTTTCAAATACAGACTTTCAGGCACTTGCAGCATCCAGGGGTGATCGAGCGGTTGGTAGGTCACGTCCAGCACCTCGAGTCGGCGTTTGGCATCGCCTGCGGCAAACCGACACGCCTCGATCAGATCGTCCACTTTGATGTGATAGGCGCAGGTTGAGACCATCACAATGCCGTTTGGCTCGAGCATCCGCAGCACGTTTTTGGTGGCAATCGTAAAAATGCGTTTGGCGGCAACGACCTCATCTTTGCG
>JANLWR010000307.1:0-10022 GCA_031364625.1 Deinococcales bacterium
CGACCAACGTGAATGGCGCGCAGCTTGTGGATGTGCGCAGCAACTTGTCGAACTTGTGACGACCAAAGATTTTCAGGAAGCCCGCTTGAAGCTGATTGCTGACCTCGAAGGTTTGCAATCTGATTTGGTTTGCGCACTCGAGGTGGCAGCCTGGGACGAGGATGGACGGGTTGAACTGCTCGTTCAAGCCGCGCTTGGATTGATCGAATTTCGTCAGAACCATTTGCAACCCGAACCGATGTTTGCACTCGCACGCCACGGTGATCCATTGGCAGCGCAGACGCGGATGACGCTGTTTGATGTCGAAACCGAATGGCAGCAGGCTTCGCTATTGCTGATTGCCTGGTTGAGCTTTGACACCAACCAAGCTGCCGCGCTTGCCCTGTTCGAGGGTATGGATTCGGAGCGACCAAGCAACGAACCCCTTGCCACGCTGCACGATCATGTCAAGGCTGTTTTAAAACAAACACCTCCAACCCAAGTCCAAGCTCAACTCGAGTTGCATCCCATTGAGCTTGAAATCCAGGCGATTGTCGAACGAATGAAGGGTTCAGGCGATACCGAACTGCTTCAACAAGGTCAGTTTGGAACTCTCGGCGTCAGCGAACTGGGTTATCTGACCCGCCTGGACGGACCGAAGTTGGTGGCTTTCGCTCGAGATCAGCCGTTACAAGGAAATGTTTACTTTGAACAGTATGTGGCAATGCACGCTGGGTACGGTTACGCGTACTACCGTAACCGTTCGTTGTGGATTTTGCTCGATGCAGTTGTACGCCACCCTATAGCAGACTGGGTGCGCGAAATGGCTGTGCGGCTTGCCACGGTTGCCTTGACGGGCAGCCGCACCGATTTCCGTGAGGCGCTGCCGATTGCGGTACAGGCACTGCGTTCTCAGGTCAGTGGAGACCAAACCCAGTTCGATGCCCAACTCCAAGAGTCAGTTCAAGAAGCCAACCAACTGCGCGATTCTCGTCGTCAAGGCGACCTTATCGGGCAGTACAAACGCCGTTTGTCGGCACATGCCGAAGCCCTCAGCCAGATTCTCGAGCGACAAGCCCAAACGGTTTCGTTGCTCGAGACGGCGCATAACCTGCCCTTTGGCTTTGCTGGTTACGGGGCAACGGCGTATCTCAGTTTGGCAGAATCCGTGCGTGTCTGTCAGCCAAACGATTGGACTGCCAGCCAGCAGGCGCTCAACGCGGCACGCATGGCAGCCCACAACATTCAAGACGACACCTTTTGCGCCCGCAGTACGGCTCGAGTTCACGCCATGCACGCGCATTTCTGGTTGCCTACAGGTCTGGGCGACCTGCGCGAAATCATAGGGCGACTTCTCGAGCAGCCATTTGCTCCAGAGTTTGCCGCCCTGCATGATGTCGGTGAAACCTACCAAGAGCGCAACACCAGCAGTCTGGGGCTTCCAAACGAACTGCTGCAAGCCAATACCCTTCGCGCCCTGGCAAACGCCTTTAAGCGCCCGCTCAGTGAATTTCAGCGCCTGAACCGAGACCAAGGCTGGGCGGCAGATCAGGTGCTCGAGCCAAATACGCAAGTACCCGTACCAGATACGGGTTTTAGAACACTGGTTGCCGCACGACTTGCGGCAGAGGTGCTTGCCGACGCGACGTTCAACCCCGAAGCGCGTGCAAAGCTGATTCGTTCGCTGATCCCCGTCGCCGCGCCCAACCCGACTGCGCTAGACACGGTGCTGGCACGGCTGCTGCTTGCCAATTTGCCAATCGATCTAGACACCTTGAAGACCTATGAACGCCTTACGGCATACCCAGTTTTTGCGGGTCTTGTGACCGTGCCGCCTGGTCTGCCTGCCTAGGGAGAAATTATCCAGCCAGCTCGAAAACATCATTCACCGAATCTGAACCGCCATTCGCGGCACGCACCTGAACGCGGTACAAGCCAGGGTTCAAACCCTCGAGCGTCACCGATTGCCAGTCGTCAAGTTCGCCCTGCAAACTGAACTTCTGGCTTTTCTTGGTCTGAACGTGTCGCAAGCGAGCCTCGAGCCGTGCCGGTTGAGCGTCCATCACCCGAGCACGAATCACCACGGGTTCACTTGGCGCGTAAAGATCATCGAGTTGCAAACTGATCGCCCCACGGCGCGGCTGAAGTTCCCGAATCTCTGGCAAAAGACCATCGGGAATTTGGCTTATCTCGAGCAGCTTGATGATGTGCTCGAGCACGTTATCGTTGGTTTGAATCGAGCCGTGTTTTTCGGCAAAGAATGTCGAGGACAAGTCGCCGTGGTGCTCTGGTGGGCTGGCACTGAGTTGAGGCACGGTGCTGTCGCCGTCTGCCAAAGTCTCGAGACCAGGGGTCAGAATCGTTTGGGTCACGGTCAGTTTGCCCTCCTCGAGTGTGGCAGATTGCGAGGTCGGCTGGCGCGTGCCGACGATGGCTTCAATCTGAAATTCGTCGCGGTAGGCGGGGTCGTCACGGTGGCGTTTGACTGCCGCGTTGATCTCGGCATGAAACGCCAGGGCGTTGCTGGCTCGAGCGCGGTCAAGGTTGGGTAGGTCGATCTCGTCCACACGGTGGTTTGTCGCATTCATGCCGTTGATGGCACGAATCACCTGATAATCGGGCAGCAGTTGATAGATGCCCGTGCACGAACGCACGATGTTGGTGAAATCAAAAAAGAGCTGTTTAAAACCGTTCACGACATAATTTACCGCATTGAGCGACCCTCGGTAGGGCGTGCCGAAGGTCACCAGCAACTTGGTGTCGCGCCAACCCTCGAGCGCCTCGAGGTAATAGCGCGACACCAACCCACCCATGCTGTGTGCAATCAAAATCAGCTTCGCGTCCTCTGCGCCAGAATGCTCGCGCCAAGCTTGGAGTTTTACAGCCAGCGCTTGCTTTAAGCGGTATGCAGCAATGCGGTTGTCGCGCCGCCAGTCGTAAGGGAACTCGAAAAAGTTGGCAGGCACAGAATCCTCAAAGCTGCCCTGGGTCAGGTCAAAATGCTCGAGCATCAATTTTTTGGTGCCCGAATAACCGTCAATTTTCCACAAACCCGGGATCATGTGAACGTCCGCCATCAATTGCGTGGCACGAATACCATCTCCGAGGTCATCCAGCGCTTTTGGATTGTTTTGAATCAGCGCCTCGAGTTTCTCCGGTTTGGGGTCTGGAATGCTTAACTCGAGCGCCCTGAGGGTCCGGGAGGGGTTCGAGAGGACGTTCCAGATGGCTTGACCAGAGATTGCCCAAACATCGCTCCCGTCCTTTTGCAGCACGCTGCCCATGATTCCAGGAAGCAGCACGATCACGTCTCGCATCGGGGTTTTTGGCGGCATTGATTCCCTCCAAGCTGAGGCTCGAGTTTGCGTTTGAAGTTGTTGCAGCCAACGAAATTGAAATAACAATGCTGTGTGGTTATAAAATCCAGCGTCAATGAATGGTCGCTGGGCAGCGTTAAAGTGTTACCCGAAAATATAGTCCCCATTTGGTTTTACTGCAACCAAAGTCGGTTTGGGTTTGTACGGCACGGGTTTCTTGTGGGGGTATTACGACTGGCTTATCTTGTGCGCAGCCAATTTCGCCAAACATTTGCCCAGTATCAAAATTTGAGCTTGCAGGTACAACGAGGTATATTCAATTCATCGTTTGTCACGCAATTCTTTACCCGCATCGAATTTATTTTCAAAACTCTGCTAAGGTAAGTTTCACACTATTTTTTCCTTGAGTATCGGAAACTCGAGACAATCGAGATGATTCTCTGTGATTTGGAAATCTCGAGTGCAGGAGAGTGAAAACATGGCAAAAAGTGAATTCGGCAAAGCAGTTGATGAGGTTTCAGAACGTGGGATTGATGTGTTTGGTATTGGATTTGGTTTTGGTTTTGCGTTTATTGTTCTACAGCTTCTTGTTTTTTTCTTTGTCGGTCAGAGCGGTTCATTTGGCTTTATTCTAATTTCAGCGACGTTTATTGGTGGAATTTTTGGATTTCTTTTTGGAATTCCTAAAATTAATACGGATGACATTGCTGCCGATTTGAATAATCCTACAATCAAAACAAGTCGAATTTATTTGATCAATTCTAATTTAAATCAGGTGTCAGACTGGCTTACTAAAATTATTATTGGTGCAACTTTGGTAAATATTAAAGAATTGTTTAAAAATCTTTTCGATTTTTCAAAAACCATTGAAGATCAATTAAAAATCGAGCAAATAAAACAAAGTGTTGTCATGGTTATGATCCTTGGGTTTGTTTCTTTTGGATTTTTAGCTGGATACATGATGACCAGAATAATTTGGTCACCTGTTTTCGCTCGAGCTGATGCAGAATTGGACAATCTCAAAAAAGCTGTTGATGAACTGGCAAAGAAAAATAAGGAATTGGTAGAGCAACTTCAAAAACCTCTGACAAAGTAGCCTCAAAACACTGTCTTCAATTTAAAGGTACAACGAGTTGTGCTCAATTCGCCGTTAATCACGCAATTCTTTACCCACATCGAATTTATTTTCAAAACTCTGCTAAAGTAAGTCTCACATTATTTTTCTTTGATTCTTGAAGAAAACCAGGGCTCCGGGTGGTTCGCTGTTTGAACGCTTGGTTATGATTCATCGAATTCCCAGAGCCAGTGCCAAGGAAACCCTTCATGCAACTTCATGCGCGTATGTTCGGCAAATTTCAACTGCTGGCAATCTCACCTTGCGGGCTTGCCAAAGTCGTGCCGCTCGAGCCTGGGAAGGCGCGTGAGTTGTTGTGCTTTGTGATGTTATCGGGCAACCGCGCCCATCACCGCGAGGCGCTCTCAAGCCTATTCTGGGGCGAAGGCTCGAGTGAACGCTCCTTGAAATACTTGCGGCAAGCCTTGTGGCAACTTCAATCGTTGCTGGGGCAGTACAGCGACCCAGAACAGCCTGTCTTGAGGGTTGAAAGTGACTGGGTACAACTGAATGCGGCGGCAAAGCTCTGGATTGATACTGGTGCATTTGAGGCAGGCTGTCTGCAAGTTCGCAATCAAAGCGGCAGTGAACTCAGTCCCGAACAAGCCAAACTTGTTCAGGAAGCGGCGGTCTTGTACAGCAGTGATCTTCTCGAGGGTTGGCATCAGGACTGGTGTTTAACCGAACGCGAGCGTTTGCAAAATCTCTACCTCAGCACCCTCGATAAGTTGATGGATTACTGCGAAACCCATAACGAGTTCGAGAACGGTCTGGATTACGGCACACGAATTTTAGGCATAGACAAGGCTCGAGAATGCACCCATCAGCGTTTGATGCGTTTAAATTATTTGGCGGGCAACCGTACCGCCGCACTCAGGCAGTACAACCGTTGCAGTCAGGCTTTGCGTGAAGAATTAAACGTCCAACCTTCCAAAAAAACCCAAAGGATTCTCGAGTTGATTCAAAGCGATGACCCAGAAAATATTCAGGTCACAGCCGCAGGCACGTCAAGACCTGGCGGTTGGTCGCAGTTGCTGGGTGAACTCGAGCAACTGCATGTGCTGGTGCGCAAAATTCAGGGACAGATTGAAATGGTCAGGGCGTCGGGTTCTTAAACCCAGAAGCTTGAGCTTAAAAATGTTGCTCGAGCTTTGTCATGCCTTTGCTGGTTTATGGCTTGCGGTATTTTCAGGGTCTTTAGACGCTTGGACAGACGATCAAAAGACGCTTCGTTTGGCGGATTTTGCTAGAACTTGTTTGGTCGTACCAACCAACCCGAAGTTGAGCCTCGTGCCTTTACCAAGAGGTCGTTATGAATTCAGACACGCCCTTTTTAAGCAGGGATATCGAACCTGAAGCGCAATCTTTTGTCATCAAACTCTGGCTGGAAGCCCAAGAAGACCGACACCATAAACGAAGCTGGCGCGGTTATATCTCACACGTGCCAAGCAACAAGAGGCATTACGTCAAGCGCCTTGATGAAATCAGCGATTTTGTCGCGGAGCACCTGATCAAAGAGGGCGTTGACCTGGGCTGGTGGTGGAAGTTAAGGCACAGCTTGCCCCTGTCGCTAAGAGGATGATGAAACACCGACTTCTTTCTCGTCCCACCACACATCAGTTTGCCACCACCACATCAATCAGCGAAGTTCGACGACGTTTCGAGCTTGGAAAAGCGTTTCTTTAAGGACTCGAGCATGGCTAACCATCACGCCATTGGAACGGTAAGCCGCAGCCTGGTCGGCATCTTGAAAGATGCCCGTCCACCAGAGTTTCTAGGCATCGATCCAGGGACACAAAACGCGGCGGTGGAACTGTACCAGGCGAGCGATTTTGTCAAGACCCCCAACTTGCTACTCTCGGTTTATCTCTACCGCATCGCGTTCAATCCTGGCGGACGCAACCGACCATTTCGCATTGGCACGGACGGCAAACGTTACCGCCCGGCGTTGCCGCTCGATCTGTTTTATTTGCTGACCGCCTGGTGCAAAACCGATCCAGTGCAACAACATCATCTGCTGGCTTGGGCGGCAAGACAGCTCGATGATTACCCAGTCTTACCCTCGAGTGTGCTGAACCATTACGGCACACCCAATGGTTTTAAAGATGAAGAAAACGTCGAATTGACCTTTGAACACTTAACCCAAGAACAACTGGTCAGCGTTTGGGAAGTCAACAAGCCCAACCAGCAACCGTCATTGGTATACGCGGCGCGGTGCGTGCCAATTGATTCTGAAACCGAATTTATTGAGGCGGGTCTGGTGCAAAGCCGCGAATTCAAAACTGGCACGCTCGAGCGGGTAGGAGGACGTTAATGGGTGTTCGGGTGCTCGAGCCGATTTCACGCGTGACCCCCTTGGGTTTGCGCTTTTGGGATTCGGCAACCAATACCGTGGTCGATGACGGTTTGATGGTCAGCGCCTACCCTGTCGGTCAACCCTGGCACGCCAAAAAAAGTTTGGTCAACCCAAGTGGTGTGCATGTGTTGCAAGACCTGTACGGACTGCGCGAACTCGAGTCTGGGACGGGCGACAAAGCGTTCTGGGATGGACTGACAACCGACAAACGCCGCGATTTTATCCTCGAGGTCGAAGACAGCCTGAACCGTTTTTTGCCCTTTGCCTGCCTCCTTAAACTGCCTGTGCACGGTTTGTTGCGCCTGCAAGACATCTTGCCGCTCGAGGCTGGGAATGTGGTGGCAATCAAGCCAGAAGCACTCAAGCTCGAGCCAACCGCGCTGGTGCTGCCACTTTTTTCCAACCCTACCAGACGAGTGCCTGCGGGCATGACCTCCATCCGTGCCAGCCTGCACAACCAGATCAGCAACGCACCCGCCGCTTGGGCGGCACTCGAGGTTCATTTGGGCAACGACCTTGCTGTGCTGGCGAGGGGGTTTGCCGATGCAAACGGGCAGGTGCAAGTGTTCATGCCGTACCCAAAACTGCCAAACCAAATCAACCCTTCAGCGCTTGGACAGCATTCTTGGTTGCTGAACATTCGGATTGCTTACACGCCAGTGCAAGACATCAGCAGCTTGGGCGCTCAAAAAATCCCTGATCTTTATCACTTGTTCACCCAAACCTTAAACCCAAGTTTGATCGAACAAACCCTCGAATTTGGTCATGAATTGATTCTCAAATCCCCAGGAAGCTCGAGCCTCAACATCACGCCCGCTTAAGCCACGCCTGCCAGCCGCAGGAAAAAGGAGACACCATGCCAGAGTACCTCGCCCCAGGTGTATACGTCGAAGAAACCTCGTTCCGCTCCAAATCGATAGAAGGAGTCAGCACCACCACCACGGGTTTGATTGGACCGAGTCGATTCGGACCGATTCAGGAAACGCCAGACATTATGACCGGTCTGGGCGAATTTGAACGGGTTTACGGCGGCGGTGAACAACTCGAGTTTGAAACTGGGAAAGTTCATAATTACTTGTGGCACGCGGCTCGAGCCTTTTTTGTTGAAGGTGGCAAACGCTTGTACGTCTCCAGGGTTTTTAAAGCCAAAACCGACAAAGATGATGGACGCGCCAGGGTTTGGCGACCAGTCGTAAATCCTGATGAAAACGCAAAAAAGAAAGCTGTCAAGCTCGAGGTTCGCTATCCCGGTGCAAGCGGCAACATGAGGGTTCGGGTCAGTGTTCAATTGGGACAAAATGTTCTGGGGCGCACCCAAGACCCCAGTGATTCAACCAAGTTTGTGAGCACCTTGGGCGCAATCAATGAATTGGATTTGGTCTGGATTCATCGAGCAGGCGCGGGTGGTGGAGGCGCAGGTGGCGGTGCAGGCGGCGGTGCAGGCGGCGCTGGCGGTGTCGACGATTTCTTTACTTATGTCTTTGAATCCACAGAATTTGTTTTCAGAAATGGTGCAACAGTCATCAAAGTAAGTGAATTTGATCCCGCTCAAACCAAGGACAGCATTCGGGTGGTGACACTGGGTATCAGCCTTTCTGCCGAGCGCGGCGGCAACCCAACACAGGTTCAAAATGGTTTACCACTGCATCCCGAACATCGACAAGCAGGCATTGCGGACAGTGTCTTTCATGCCAATGGTTTGCCCTTGACGATCTCGCGTAACGACATCACAGACATCGCAGACGCACTGAGCGCCTTGAAAGCTTTCTTTAGCGATGCCGAATTTGCCGCCCTGAAACTCGATTTTACACTTGTGCCTGCCCAAGGCAATGTGCCTGAAATACCTGGAAAACTCGAGTCTCACATTGATTTTGCACTTACGGGTGGCAACGACGGTGCGCAACCAGAAGCCACCGAATACGAAGGAACAGCCAATCCAGATCAATCTTTCAAGACTGGTTTAAAGCAATTTGAAGACCTCGAGGACATTTCAATCGTGGCTGCCCCTGGAATTATGGCTGGTTACAGCAAAAAAGAAGACCCAGCTCGAGCCATTCCAGATACCATCAATCATTTATTGATTGCCCATGCCCAATCCATGCGTTACCGCATTGCGGTGCTTGACAGTGGCGAAGGACAATCGGTTGGCAATGTGCGCAAAATGCGAGCCAAAATGGATTCCACTTACGCCGCGTTGTACTACCCGTGGGTGCGGGTGCTTGACCCAATCACCAGAAACGAGATCAATCTGCCGCCAAGCGGTTTTGTGGCTGGAATTTACGCCCGCAACGACATCAACCGTGCGGTCTTTAAAGCCCCCGCCAACGAGGTCGTTAACCTGGCACTCGGTTTTGAATTGTTCTTAAACAAAGGGCAGCAAGATGTCTTAAATCCCGAGGGCATCAATTGCTTTCGGTTTTTTGAAGGGCGCGGCATGTTGCTTTGGGGCGCACGCACGATCAGTTCAGACCCAGAGTGGAAATACGTCAACTTGCGTCGTTATTTCGCCTACCTCGAGCGTTCGATTGACAAGGGTACGCAATGGGCGGTTTTTGAACCCAACGGCAACCTCTTGTGGGACAACGTGCGGCGCACGATAGAAGATTTCTTGTTCAACGAATTTCAGATGGGGGCATTGCTGGGCGACAAACCCGAACGCGCTTTTTTTGTCAAATGTGACCGCACCACCATGACCCAGAACGATCTGGACAACGGGCGTCTGGTTTGCTTGATTGGTGTCGCCCCGTTGCGTCCCGCCGAATTTGTGATTTTCAGGATTGGACAATGGACTGGTGACCGCAAGGTTTAAACCCTCAAACCTCGAGCGTTCATAAACTCGAGCATTATTACAGGAGGCATTCATGGCGGTCTTACGCGAGAAACCTTACGTTCAATTTAATTTTTTGGTCAACCTCGGCGATGGTCAAACCGGCGGTCCGACGGCAGGCTTTCAGGAGATCAGCGGCATCGGTATGGAAGTTACGGTTGCCGAGTACCGCAACGGCAATGAACTCGAGAACAGTGTGCGCAAGATTACGGGCATGAACAAATCCACCGATGTCACCTTAAAACGTGGCGTGCTCGGATCACTGAATTTGTACCAGTGGCTCAATGAATTTGGATTTGCGGCTTGGGATGATATTTATGATTTAGTCGAAAGCCAATCTGGCAAGCAGATTTTTTCTTCGGAGTTTCGATTGTTGAAAGACAGGGATTCCTTAATCCTAAGTCCGATAAATTTCGTAAATGAAAAGGA
>JANLWR010000392.1:0-7983 GCA_031364625.1 Deinococcales bacterium
CGCCCTGGCGAGTTGACCCTGCCGATCATTCAAGCGCTGGTAAACGAAGTGCTCGAGGTCAGCGACGACGAGATTGCACGGGCGATAGTCCATTGTTCGCAACGGGCAAAATTGGTGGTCGAAGGCGCTGGCGCGGCGGGACTGGCGGCTTTAATTTCTGGCAAGATCAAACTCGAGCCGACGGATACGGTCTGTGCGCTCTTGTGTGGCGGCAACATCGACGGCAATCTACTCTCGAGGGTGATCGAACAGGTCATGGTGCGTCAGGGGCGCTACATGCTTTTGAAGCTGGCGGTGATTGACCGCCCAGGAGTCTTGGCGCAACTGGTGGATCAGGTGGCGCTGGTGAAAGCCAACATCATCGATATTTTTCACCGTCGGGCGTTATGGCTCGCACCCTTGGGCAAGGTCGGGGTCGAACTGGTACTCGAGGTGCGCGATGAGGCACACGGACGCGAGGTGATTGGGCATCTCGAGGCGGCTGGGTATCACGTGGACCGTGAACTTTTAGGCGAATGGCCCGAGTGAATCACTGCCCAAAATCGGCTAATTTCTCGAGCACCCACTTTTTCTCGAGCACGCCTTCAAACACGGCTCGAATCCGGTTTTCACGGTCTACCATCACGGTGGTCGGCAAGGTTCTGACTTTGAGTTCCGCAGTTAGATTTGCGGCGGCATCGCCCTTCAAAAACCGCCAACGCTCGAGCAACACGGGTTGAATCACCGCTTTAGAATCTACCCGAAGCACGTTTGCGCCCTCGAGAGCGCCCCAATGTTGCGCCCTGGTTTGTTCGGTCAGGCATGTTGGGCTGACGAAAGCGATAAAGTACGCGCCCGTCAGACCTTGACGAACTTCTGGCGCAACGGCTGCGCCAAGCGGCACGGTAGCGAACGCGCCACCAAAGAGAACAATCAGACAAATTACAAAAAAACGCATATCACCTCTTGTAGGGGCGCTGCTTCTTAACCATAAAACGCACCTTCGGGCATGGTCGCTTGCTGCGCCCTGTCTTGCTGCGCCCTGCCCTGCGCCCCTACGGATTTCCTGGTGTCGTTGCAGTTCCATCAGGTGCGAACACTGGCGCTTGATAATTTGGGTCGTACAACTCGAGGTCTTTGACCAGCACGCTGCGCATGACAAGACAATTCGTGGTCGTGAATTCATCGGCTCGAGGTGGGACTTGAGCCACGTTGCGTTTACAATTGTCCAGCGCAATGGTCACTCGAGCTTCATTGCTGGTGGGTAAATCTGAGACTTCTGGGCGGTGGGTGACGGTGTCGGCTTCGATTTGCGGCGCGGCTGAGGCGGGGGTGCTTTGTTTCAGGCTTTCTTGACGGTAGGCATACGCCATGTTGACCCCGAGCACACTGCGGTAAGAAATGTATTTGGGTTGCCTGAACGCGCCTGGTGGTGTTCCCGCCAGGGCATTTTCAATAAATCGCTTCCAGATAATTGGCATCCATTCACCAGAATAGGTTCGGTAACCCATGTTCTTGGGTTGGTCGTGTCCCATCCAGACGGCGGCGGTCATGGTTGGGGTTGTTCCAACAAACCACATGTCTTTGACATCGTTGGTTGTGCCAGTTTTGCCCGCAATGGTACGTCCAGAAATCTTGGCATCTTTGGCAAGTTGCTCGCTCAAACCTGGTGGGTCGTAAACAACGCCTTTGATCATGTCCAAACCAACAAATGCGGCTTGGGGCGTCCAAACGCGTCGTTGTTTGGGTTTGTCCTCGTCGCTGGCTGGGTACAAGACTCGACCTTCGCTGTCTTCAATGCGCCGAATGTATGATGGTTCGATCCAAAAACCACCGTTGACCAAACTGGCGTAAGCGGTTGCCATTTGAAGTGGCGTCACTTCGATGCCGCCAATCGGACTCGAGAGCGGCAATTGATCTGGAACGTTAAAACCAAGCAGCCGAAGTTTGTCACGAAAAACGTCATAACCCACCGTTTTAGCCAAGTTGATGGTTGGCAGGTTGAGCGACCAATCGAGTGATTTTCTTAAGGGCACGAGCGGTTCAGAAATGCTGTTGTCAAAGTTTCTTGGGCAATAATAATTTCTGGGGCAACCATCCCTGGCGGGTGTACCAAGCACGAAAGTTCGGATTGGGCGGTTTGAGAAGCTGCTCCACTGCTCAAAATTTTTTTCGATTGCCAAGGTGTACAAGAGGGGTTTGATGCTCGAGCCTGGGCTGCGCTTAAATTGCGAACTGTTGGTGCGGTTGTACTGGTCAGCGCCGGATTGATCGCGTCCTCCAACCATTGCCAAAATTTCGCCCGTGTACGGGTTAATGCCAACTGTAGCAACTTCAGCTTCCTGTTGTCCGTAAGGTCTTCTGGCGTTCACCACCGCCGCTTCGGCGGCGCGTTGGGCTTTGGGGTCAAGCGTGGTGTACACCCGCAAACCACCGCCCGAGAAGGCTTTGTCGTTGTATTTTGGCGAGTTCAAAATTTTACGAATTTCGTACATAAAATACGGCGCGAGTGACGTACGAATTTCTTCGACGATGTTAACCCTGGGGTTGACCAATTTAGGGCGGTTTGGGTCGGTTTTACTCGAGCATCCGAGCAATTTGCCGTCTTTATCGTAATGGACGTTGCTCCAACCTTTGGGCACAAGTTTGACGCGCCATGCGGCGTCACCTTCGCGTTTGGTGATCCATTTTTCTTCGATCATGCGTTTCAAACGAATTTTCATGCCCTCGCGGGTGCGACACAAATTCTGAAAGAAAACGTTTGGGGATGGAATCAAGCTCGAGAGGTACAAGCCGTCGGTGACGGTTAAGTTGATGGGGTCTTTGCCCAAGTAGGATTTGGCGGCGGCACGAATGCCGCGAATGTTGCCGCCCCAGAAGGCAACGTTTAAGTAGGCAGTTAAAATCTCGGCTTTGGTAAAGTAGCGCTCAGATTCGACGGACAGCATCAATTCTTTGATTTTGCGTTCGGCGGTTTGTTCCTGGCTTAAAAGCGTGTTGCGCATCAGTTGTTGGGTAATCGTCGAACCGCCTTGCTGATTGCCTTTAAAAAGCGTTTGGTACAAACTCGCACCGACCCGCACAGGGTTAAAACCGTAGTGTTTGAAAAAATCGGCGTCTTCGGCGGCAATCACGGCTGCCACCGCCAAGGGCGAGACTTCATCAAGTTTGACTGGGCTGCGGTCAAGGCGTTCACCATTCACCGTTGGCGCCAGAACACCCATTGCCGTGCCATCTCGAGCGTAGACTTTGGTCGTGCCTTCGAGCCTTAATTGGTCGAGTTGTCTGATGTCGGGCAGATTTCGCCCCCAGCGCAGCAAAAAGGTTGCCCCAATGGCTGCGCCTGAAATCACGGCGACCATTAATAGGGCGACCAAAATTTTGAAAATTCGTAAGACAATGTTCATTTAGACCTCGAGCGCAGTTTAGTGCTTTGCGGGGCTTTACGTGTGAGTGTGACTCTCATGGAATTGTGCAAATAAACAACTCCAGAAGCCTTTGAGTGACAAAAATAAACTCGAGTGTCGATGGTCTTTACCACTTGTTTAAGTCATCATTTTCGGCTGGAGGCGCGGTCAAAAAACCTTGAATGGTTTGCAAGAAATTTTTGCCCGTTAAAGGTTTATAAATAATTTCGCTGGCGCCCGCGTCGATCGCACGAACACGAGTTGCGGCGTCGTTCATTGAGGTCAGAACGATCACTGGAATATTTTTAAAACGCGGCAGTTTCTTGATCCTCGAGCAAACCTCGATACCGTCCAAGACTGGCATGTTCACATCGATCACGATCAAATCTGGCGTGTTGGTTTTCAGGTATGCCAGCGCTTCGCGTCCGTCATTTAAGAGTGTGATTTCATGACCGCCAGAACTCAGAATCAACTCGAGCAACGTCCGGGTGGACGCATCGTCATCGACAACTAAAATCTTGGCTGGCGTCGCTTTGCTCATCAGGAATGTCATTCTAGCTCGAGTTGAGGGTTTTTAACCATTAAGTTTTTAAGTCAATACCTCGGCAGCCATTTTGATTTTGTTTTTTTCTTCCTCCAAGAGTGCCCGACGTAATATTTTACCGATTAAGGTTTTTGGCAGTTCGCTGCGGAACTCGAGCAATTTGGGGGTTTTAAACGGCGCGAGTTTCAGTTTGCAAAACTCGAGGATTTCGGCTTCAGTCGCGGTTTGGTCGTCTTTCAAAACCACGTAAGCTTTGACCGTCTCGCCTCGGTAGGCGTCTGGCACACCGACCACCACGGCTTCTTTGATTTTCGGGTGTTGGTACAAAACCTCTTCGACCTCCCTGGGGTAAACGTTGTAACCGCTGGCGTCGATCATGTCTTTTTTGCGGTCTACAATATAAAAATAACCATTTTTGTCCATGCGCACCATGTCGCCCGTCAGCAACCAACGCCCTGGGGTTTGCCCGTCATCCAGACTGTCACGGATGCAGTGGGCGGTTTCCTCGGGGCGTGCCCAGTAACCTTGCATGACGTTTGGACCACTGACTGCCAGCTCGCCAATTTCGCCCGTTGCCACGGTTTGCCCTAATTCATTGACGATTCGACAATCCATGCCAGGTAAAGGTAAACCAATACTGCCTTCGGGTTTTTCTCCCAAAAGCGGGTTGTTGTGCGTGCACGGACTGGATTCGGTCAAACCGTAACCCTCAACCAAATTGCCTGTGATTAAACCCTCAAACGTGCGTCCCACCTCGAGCGGCAAGGGTGCAGCCCCAGAAAGACAGGCTTTGATGCTCGAGAGGTCATATTTTTTGATGTCTTTATAATTGTTAATGGCGACATACATGGTTGGTACGCCAGGGAACGTGGTTGGACGGTGTTTTTGAATGGCGATCAGCACATCTTTAGTGTTAAAACGTGGGATTAAAATAATGCTGGCGGCTTGTTTGATTGCCAGATTCATGGCGACGGTCATGCCGTAGACGTGAAAGAATGGAATAACACCAAGCATGACTTCTTGACCGTCTCGGGTGTCGGTGATCCAAGACGCGGCTTGAAAAACATTTGCCATTAAATTTCGGTGCGTTAACATGGCGGCTTTGGGCGTGCCTGTCGTGCCGCCAGTGTACTGCAAAAGCGCCAGATCGTCGGCTTGCACCCTGGCATTTTCGGGCTGGGCTGGGTATTTCTCGAGCAGGTGTTTGAAGAAAAAAATGTGCTGTTCCGGTTTAATGCCGACCCAAGTTTTTTCGCGCCTGGCTTTGATTGGGTACAGAAGGTTTTTGGGAAATGGCAGGTAATCTTCGATGCCCGTGACGATCACCCGTTTGACGGGTACATTCGCAGCAATCTCGCGGTAACGTGGGAAGAAATTGCTGAGTAAAATTAAAGTTTCTGCGCCAGAGTCTTTTAATTGATGCTCGAGTTCACGTGCCACGTACAACGGACTGGTGTTGACGACCACCGCACCAACCAGGGTTGCGCCGTAAAACGAAATCACAAATTGCGGGCTGTTGGGCAGCATGACCGCCACCCGATCACCCTTTTTCACGCCCAGTTGCTGCAATGCCGTGGCAAACTTTTGCGCTGCCGTCCACAGTTGAGCGTAATTCATCGAAAAACCCAGAAACTCGAGTGCCATGCGGTTTGGAAAGCGTTTGGCAGCCCCCTCGAGCAGACCGGTGATGGCGGCTTCTGGGTAGTGCAATTCGTGTGGCACATTTTGGTCGTAATGTGAAAGCCAGGGTTTTTCGGTCATCAATGCACGTCCTTAAGGCGTTTCTCGAGTTAAAATTTGAACTCAGTATAAAAGAAATTGGGTAAAACACCAACTCGAGGAATGAAAAAACTCGAGAGAAGCGTACCTCTCGAGCAAAATGAAATTTGAGATCAACTAAAAGTAAAAAGTTAAACCCACCCTTGTTGCGAAACTGTTCAACCCAAAAGCCACACGTGGAACAAAAATCAGGCGTATTGGTTGAAATTCGGCAAAGAACGCAACACCTTTGCTGAGTTGAAGCTCAAAGCCAAGCAACGCCATTAAACCAAAGTTGATGTCCTGACCGCTGCCACCACTGAAAACGATTCCTGGACCAAAATACAACTCTGTACCATCTGCAACAAGTGGAATACGAAAATTGAGACTGAAATCAAAACCAAAACTAGCTCCAAATTCCGCAGTGCTGTAATTACCGAGTCCAATATCCAAATTGCCACGAAGCGCCAATCCTTTTGACAGATTGATCACGAGTTGACCACCAAGACCAGAACCCCAGTGAAAGCCAGCGCCAATGTTTTGCGCCGAACCCATTGAAGCCAAGCCAAAAAACGCCACCAAGACAATCAACCATTTTTTCAAACCAAATATCTTCATGCACTTCCTCCTTTTAAAAACCACCTCGAGCCTACCAAAGCTTCGCGTGAGAGAAGCCCTCTCTGGTTCACATTCTTAAAAACCAAGCCGACGTTTGAGCCGACCATCACGTATCATGACGCATGGATTACCGCCGAATGCCGATTGAAATCGAAAGCCCAGAGCAATTCGGTTATGAGCGCATCAAATACAACCTTGCCGAAAGTTCTGTCACCGACCTAAAATTCTCGAGCCTGGAACTTGATCTCGAGAATTTGGTGCTGGCTTATGGCGATCACCGTGGCAAACTCGAGTTGCGCCAAGCTTTGGCAACCCAAGCAAACCTTTCACCTGATGACGTGCTGTTAACCCCTGGCGCGGCGGCAGCCTTGTTTATCATTCACAGCAGCTTGTTAAACTCTGGCAGTCGCATGTTGGTGATGCGTCCAAATTACGCCACCAACCTCGAGACACCCAAAGCCATTGGGGCGCAAATCGATTACCTGGACTTGCACTTTGAAGATGAATTTAAGCTTGACTTGAACGCACTCGAGCGCCAGATCACACCCGAGACGAAATTGGTCAGCCTGACCAACCCGCACAATCCAACGGGCACCGTCATGACCAGAGCCAATCTTGGCAATGTAATTGATATTGTACAAGCCAGCAACGCGTACTTGCTGTTCGACGAAACCTACCGCGACATGAACTTTACCAGTATCGCACCACTCGCCGCCAGCCTTTCAAGACGTGCCATCAGCGTCTCGAGCCTGTCCAAAAGTTATGGTTTGCCCGGCATTCGCATGGGTTGGCTGATATGCCGCGACAAAACCTTGCAAAAAAAATTCTTGGCAGCCAAAGAACAAATTTTGATTGGCAATTCCGTGCTCGATGAAGAAGTGGCGTACCAAGTCTTTTTAAAACGCGAAACCATCCTCGAGCCGACCCGCGCCACCATCAAACACAATTTCGCCATTCTAAAAAACTGGATGCTCGAGCAACAACACTTAACTTGGGTCGAACCGAGCGGCGGCGTGGTCTGCTTCCCCAGAATCGCAAACAACATTGATGTGAAGAAGTTTTACGAAATTCTCGAGGCTTCAGGCACGTTCGTCGGACCCGGACACTGGTTCGAGCAAAGTGAACGCGTGACCATCCCAGATCAGCATTTTCGCCTTGGCTACTCTTGGGCAAGTACCCTTGACCTCGAGATGGGATTGAAGAATATTACGATGGCGCTCGAGGCTGCCAAAAAATAACAGAAGTTGTAAAACGAAACATTTCGTCTCTCGAGATACCAATAAAACTCCCTTCTCTCCTGGGAGAGAAGGGTCGGGGATGAGAGGATAAGCTCGAGCTTTACTTGGTCTTAAAAACCTTCACCACGCTCAGGTTAGAAACCGCAATCGGTTGCCAACTGTAAACATTGGCTCGAGTTGCGGCAATGTAAGGCGCACTGAACGCCCACACACCTGGGGCTTGGTCTGCCAGCAGGTACTGCATTTGCACGTACAGTTGGTTGCGTTCGAGATCATTGCCTGTCACCAGTGCCCTGTCGTAGAGTGCTTTGAATTTGGTGTTGTCCCAGTTGAAGTAATAGCCGTCCCTGGCGTAACGGTCAAGGTCAAAGCTTTCGGCGTGTCCGATAATGGTCATGTCGTAATCTTTGTTTAAAAAGACTTTTTGAATCCAGGTGTT
>JANLWR010000422.1:0-5883 GCA_031364625.1 Deinococcales bacterium
TTTTGATTTGATCGGCAAGGTTCACGCCTTGCATGATACGGTTTGTTTAACGCCAATTTCATTCCTACAGGAGAACCCATGTCCTATATTCTTGCCCTAGACCAAGGCACAACCTCGAGCCGCGCGATTGTTTTTGGTTTAACAGGTCGCCCCGTTGCCAGCGCCCAGCGCGAATTCAAACAGTTTTACCCGCAACCGGGTTGGGTTGAACATGATCCGCTCGAGATTCTCGAGTCACAAATCACGGTGGCAAGGCAGGCGCTCGAGAAATCGCCCGGTGAGGTGCAAGGCATTGGCATCACCAACCAACGTGAGACGGTGGTGCTTTGGGAGCGCTCGAGCGGCAAGCCAGTGCATAATGCGATTGTTTGGCAGGACAGGCGCACGGCAGGTTTTTGTGATGAATTAAAAGCTCGAGGTCTCGAGAAAACCTTGATTGAGAAAACGGGTTTGCTGGTCGATCCGTACTTTTCGGGCACAAAACTGGCATGGTTGCTCGAGCATATTCCTGGACTTCGCCACCGAGCCGAGGCGGGGGAATTGGCTTTTGGCACGGTGGATTCGTGGTTGATCTGGAATCTCACGGGCGGCAAAGTTCATGCCACCGATGTCACCAATGCCGCCAGAACGTTGATGCTGAACATTCACACGCTCGAGTGGGATTCTGAGCTTCTCGAGATTCTGAATATTCCACGTGCCGTGCTGCCCGAAGTTCGCGCCTCGAGCGGCAGTTTTGGAAACGCTGAGATGCTGGGCGGTTTACCGATTTTGGGCGTGGCGGGCGATCAACACGCGGCGTTGTTCGGGCAGGCGTGCCTCGAACCTGGAATGGCAAAAAACACTTACGGCACGGGTTGTTTCATGCTCATGAACACAGGCGAGAAGTTAATTCCGAGCCAGAATAAACTGCTGACCACACCCGCTTGGAAGCTCAAAGAAACAACTTTTGCACTCGAGGGCAGCGTCTTTATTGCTGGGGCGATTGTGCAATGGTTGCGGGATGAGATGCAGTTTTTCAGTTCTGCCGCCGAGGTGGAACTTCTTGCCTCGAGCGTGAACGACAACGCGGGAGTCTACATCGTGCCAGCCTTCGCGGGTTTGGGTGCGCCGCACTGGGATGCGTATGCCAGGGGAACGATTCTGGGGTTAACTCGAGGTTCGGGCAAGGCGCATATTGCACGGGCGGCTTTGGAATCCATTGCCTATCAAACCCGTGATTTGCTCGAGGCGATGCAAAAAGATTCTGGTATTCAGCTTAAAGAATTGCGGGTGGACGGCGGCGCGACGCAGAACAATTTGCTGATGCAGTTTCAAGCCGACATTCTGAATGTTCCCGTCGTGCGCCCCGCCGTGACCGAAACCACGGCGTTGGGCGCGGCGTACCTGGCTGGTTTAGCCCTTGGCGTGTTCACACTCGAGGGAATCAGGCAGAATTGGGCGCTCGAGCGCCGCTTTGAACCCAGCATGAACCCCGCCCAGCGCGAAAAACTTATTCATGGTTGGGATCGGGCTGTGGGTCGGGCTAAAGGTTGGCTCGAGGCATGAAATGGCTTTGTCAGTACAAGAATTTTCCACATTTCCAGAATCCAATAAAACTCCCTTCTCCTGATGTTGGGAGAAGGGTTGGGGATGAGGGTAGCGAGGATAGTTGCTGTGTTTTCAAGTGCGATAAACTGTCTTCCCATGTCCAAGATTCGGATTCCCTCGAGTGACCTTTTCACCCGACATCAAGATTTTATTCATCACCCGTGGCGTGCGAACCTTTGCTTACGGTTCTTTGGCGGTCATCATCGCGCTGTTTTTGGCGGCTCGAGGTTTTGACGATAAGGGCATTGGTTTGTTGTTCACCCTGACTTTGGTTGGCGATGCCGCTTTAAGTTTGGGTGTCTCGAGTATCGCTGATCGGGTTGGGCGCAAGCGTTTGTTGGTGCTCAGTTGCGCCTTGGTGGTCATGGCGGGGCTTGTCTTTGCGCTTACGACTTCCAGTGTCCTGCTGGTCTTGGCGGCGATTGTGGGCACGATCAGCCCGAGCGGGGCGGAGGTCGGTCCGTTCTTGTCACTCGAGCAGGCGGCTATCGCCCAGGAAGTCTCGAGCGAGGAACGCACCAAGGTTTTTGCTTGGTATCAGGTGACGGGCAGCCTTAGCAATGCGTTTGGGGCGTTGGCGGCGGGTTGGTTTGCCAAAAGCCTTCAAATCTCTGGCAGCACCAACCTCGAGTCTTACCGTGCTATCATTTTGGTTTATGCCGCGTTGGGCGTGGTTTTGGCAGTTTTATTCTCGAGATTGACCGCAAAAATTGAAGCCCCAAAACGAACTGGTCAGCAAAAAACCGTTGGTTTGCACCGTTCCAGAAGCGCTGTTCTTCGACTCTCGAGTTTATTTGCGCTAGATTCTTTTGGGTCGGGGCTGGTGGTGCAAAGTTTGATTGCGTACTGGTTGCACCGAAGGTTTAACGCCGATGTGGGCGCGTTGGGTGGTATTTTCTTTTTCGTTAATATTTTTTCTGGGCTGTCGGCGCTTGCCAGTGTCAGGGTCGCCAAGCGCTTTGGACTCATCAACACGATGGTCTGGACGCACATTCCCGCTAATATTTTGCTGATTTTGTTTCCGCTCATGCCGACGCTCGAGACGAGTGTTGCCATTTTGTTGGCGCGGTTTCTGACCTCGCAGATGGATGTTCCCGCGCGTATGAGTTACACGATGGCAATTGTGGATGCCGACGAACGCAGCGCTGCCAGTGGGTTTAGCAACAATGCCAAGTTGATCGGCTCGAGTTTGGGACCGCTGATTTCGGGATTAATTGGCTTGAATGCGATTCCGTTTATTCTGGGTGGAACGCTGAAAATCATTTACGATCTGTCCCTGTACAGGTTATTTATTGCCGTCAAACCCCCCGAAGAAAAGTGAGTGAACGTGAACCTCGAGCAAATTCTTTTGGATTATTGGAAGCTCAAAGCGCAAAACTTCGAGTTGATGTCTGATCGGGCGCACAGCGTGTGGCGTTTTGAGGCGGGTGGTCAGGTTTTTTTTGCGCGGCTCTCCAAACCAGAAATTTTTGGTGAACGAATTTGGGGCAGCGCGGCACGGTTTTTGCGTCATGCGTTTGATTCTGGCGTGCCCGTCTGTGAAATCCTTGAGTCAAACCAGAAAAACCTGATCGAATCGCTCGAGTTGAATGGCGAACCTCGTTTGGTGCAGGTCTTGCGCGGCGTTCCAGGGCAGGAATTAAACCTCGAGTTGCTGGAGAATCCAAAAATTCTGGCGGCTTACGGCGAGTCTTTGGGACAGCTTCACGCGGCGGCAAAAACGTTGGACACGAGCAAGCTCGAGTTTTATAAATATTCAACCTTCTGGGATAACGTTAAAAAGAACATTCCTGCCAGTGAACCAGGGATTCAACTCGAGTACGACTTGATTTCGGTTTGGTTGGCAACCCAAGACGAAACTCGAGATTTTGGACTCAATCACGGCGATTTTCGTCCTGGCAACGCGTTTTGGGACGGGGAGCGCGTTTGGTTAATTGACTTTGATGAACCCGTTTGGCATTGGTTTCCCAATGATGTGGCACGGGCAATGCTCGAGTTTAGAACCTCGTTTGAAGACCGCCATCAGAAGATCGAGGTTTTTATGAATGGCTACCGCAAACATCATGATCTTGAATTTTCGTATCAGAGTTTTGCGATGTTCGCACGCTTTCGGGTCATGCTGATGTACTTGTGGTCACTCGAGGACAGTGAAGTTTTTGACGACCAGTACGATTTGTACAATCGTATTTTAAAACCGTACCTGTGGTGAAACTTTTGTTTTGAACTCGGGTTTGAACAGAACCATATGCCCAAGTGGTTTGGTGTAATATGCTTCAAATGAACAGGGAGAACAGCATTTCCGGGCTTGAGCAGAGCAAAGCCGAGCCTTTTGATTTCGTGATTATTGGTGGCGGCGCAACGGGTTTGGGCGCAGCCGTCGAAGCATCGGCTCGCGGCTTTACAGTCGCGCTGCTCGAAGGGCACGATTTTGCCAAAGGCACAAGCTCGCGCAGCACCAAATTGGTTCACGGCGGCGTGCGTTACCTGGCGCAGGGCAACATCGGTTTGGTGCGCGACGCCCTGCGTGAACGTGGTCGGATGCGGCGCAACGCCCCGCATTTGGTGCGCGACCTCGAGTTTGTCGTACCAGCGTACGACTGGTGGGCTGGACCGTATTACGGCATCGGTTTAAAGCTTTATGACGTGCTGGCAGGAAAACTAAATTTGGGAAGCTCCAAACTGATTTCTCGAGCCTCCGCGATTGAACGCATCCCAACCATTCACAGTGATGGTCTGCAGGGTGGCGTGGTCTATTTTGATGGGCAATTTGACGACACACGGCTTGCCGTCACCTTGGCGCAAACCGCCGCCGACAAAGGCGCAACCATCACCAATTACGTCAATGTCGAACGACTGCTTCACACCTCAGACCGTGTGACTGGCGTGGTCGTGCGTGACCTCGAGACAGACACGGAGATTGAGGTGTACGGCAAAGCCATCATTAACGCCACTGGAGTCTGGGCGGACAGTGTACGCAAAATGGATGACCCAGATGCGAAAAATGCGGTTTCGCCGTCGCAGGGTGTGCATTTGGTGCTTCCAAAAGAATTCTTGCCTGGCACGACCGCCCTCATGGTTCCCCGGACCGACGACGGACGGGTGTTGTTTGTCGTACCGTGGCACGGAAAAGCCATCGTTGGGACAACCGATACGGCTGTACCGAGCATTGACTTTGAACCCAAGCCGCTCGAGGAGGAAATCGCGTTTTTGCTCGAGCACGCGGGGCGTTATTTAAACCGAACGCCAAAACGAGAGGAGGTGCTGGCGGTCTATGCTGGTTTGCGCCCCTTGGTCAAAGCCGAAGGCGCAGATTCGACGGCGGCACTTTCACGGGATCACACAATTTTAGTTTCGCGTACAGGCTTGCTGACGATTGTTGGTGGCAAATGGACGACCTACCGCAAGATGGGCGAAGATGTCATCAACCGCGCCAGCGTCGTGGCAAACCTCGAGGTCAAAGAGTCACCGACCCCTGAAATGCGCCTTCACGCCGCCCCAGACTTTAAAGACGCCGCAGCTTTTGAACCAGGTTCACCCGCCGAGGCTTTGAGCATGTACGGTTTGGAAGCCGATCAAGTGCGTGCCCTGGCAAGCGAAAACCCCGCATTGGCAGCCCCAATTCATGCCGATTTGCCGTACATCAAAGCCGAAATCATCTGGGCGGTGCGCCATGAAATGGCTCGCACCCTCGAGGATGTCCTGTCCAGACGCACCCGTAGCCTGACCTTGAACGCTCGAGCGGCACTTGAAGCCGCCCCAGAGGTTGCAAGACTGATGGCGGTCGAATTGACCAGGGGCGCGGCGTGGGAAGAGGATCAACTCGAGAAATTCAGGGTTCGGGTGGCTGAAAGCGTACTCAGTTAAACGCTTTCATCAATGGTTTTGCTGCCATGCGGCGATTGAACCCCAATTTACGAAAAATCCTTTTAGAATTGAGCCAACACCAACGCTGGTTATTTGCGTGTGAAGTACAATAGCGGTTAAACTCGAGTGCAAGAGTTTCGCAACAAAAATCTTAAAATTGTATTCCAAAAGGTCTTTTAACCAAACATGCAAATTCGTAAGGCAACAAAACAAGACATTCCTGGTATCGCCCGCGTCTATCAATTGTGTTGGCGTGAACAATACGGCGCTTTTGTCCCCAGCGACATTTTTGAATCGCTTGCCATTGGTCAAGATGCGCGATGGGAAAACATCCTCGATGCCTCGACTTACTACTACCGCCGGCTGTTCACCGATGCCGTCCGCGCGGTGGATCTGGTGCGGTCGCTCGACACCGTCGATCCGTCGCGGGTC
>JANLWR010000469.1:0-1559 GCA_031364625.1 Deinococcales bacterium
CGTTCGATGCGGTCATCCCAAATCGCAATTCCAGCCCAAGCCACACTCGAGGGTGGCGGGTGTAAAATCAGTGTGCCACGGTCAAAAGTTAGGACACTGCGATGTTTGGAACTGCTCGATGACACCCGAAAATCATACCAAGACCGTATGAGCGCCTCGAGAATCCTGCTGCGTCGTTTAAACTATGTTCATGCCGCGCCATCGAGGCACAACCGAATCGCAAACCCTGCTGCAACAGTTTGAAAACCGTGCCTCGCTCGAGCGTGTGCTTTCAAACCTCGAGCCTGCAATGCTAATGCACTGGCAGGCGTTCTCGGGTTTGATTTCGCAAGCCAGAACCATGCCTGCAATCGCGCAAATTGCGGCTCGGGCAGCGCTTGAAGCCAGCGGTGCGCGTTCGGCTCGGGTAATGATGCTTCAAGAGGAAGAACTTGAAACCTTGGCGGTGGCAAATGAGGTTGGAGTCTCGAGCTTTGACGGTGCGGGGTTGTCGTTCGAGACGGTGGCGTTCGATGGCGCGTACAAGGAAGCCTTAAAAAAAGACCGTTTGATTTTTGAAGCCGAGCGCGTGATCGTGCCGCTGCTTGCCAGGGATCGCATGGTCGGGATTCTCGAGGTGTTGGGAACAACCCAAGCGCTGGCGGAACGCTTAAAGTTGTACACGAGTTTGATGGCACTCTCGCTCGAGGCTGCTACGCTGCACACCGAACGAACGAGGCGCGAACGGGAAGCTCGAGCGCTGGCGGAACTTTCCAAACGCATCGGTGAAACGCTGGAGCTTGAGGAAATTCTCGAGCGCAGTTTGGAATTTGCGGTAAGGAGCTTGCAACTCGAGCGCGGTATTTTGGCGCTGTATGACGATGTGCGTGAACAAACCAGCATTGACCGAGAGTTTTTTTCCTTCGGTTTTGAAGCCATGTCTGAGCCGTCATTGAGTATTTCGCCAGAGTCATTCGAGCGTCTTGTCAGGCGCAACCAACCAATTTTAAGCAACGATGTCAAAGCCTCGAGCCGCAGTTATGCCGCAGGACCACGCGAATTGGGTGCGGAGGCTTTCGTGATGCTGCCACTTTCGGCGCGGGGCAAACCCCTGGGCGTGCTGTACCTCGATACGACCCGTGCCAGCCTCGAGATCAAAGAACGCGAGGTCAGTTTGGCGCAAGCTCTGGCAGAACAAGCTTCACTTGCGATTGAAAATGCGCGGTTGTTCGATGAAGCCGTGTCACGAGGTCGTGAGTCGCGGGTGTTGCTGCAAACCGCCAGGTTGACCAGCGCGACGCTCGAGCTTGAAGATGTCCTCGAGGCGCTGGCGAACGAGATCAGCAATTCGCTCGAGTTGGAACGCTGTTTTATCGGTTTTTTTTCCACGGTACAAGAAGATTCAGCCGAGATTGGCAGGCTTCACGCCTTCGGTTTTGAGGATGACCTCGAGACATTCAGACCGTTTATCATCGCCGAGGATGCTTTTCAGCAGCTTCTCGAGGAACGCTCGCCTGTGGTGCAAAACGGTGCGGCGGTGGATGAGGCTTGGCAAGATCAGGGTTCGGCGCTGCTGGGCG
>JANLWR010000494.1:0-8530 GCA_031364625.1 Deinococcales bacterium
ATTTGATTCATCTAATATAACAATATCTGCATTTAAAAAGTAACCGGTTCTGAGAGAATATGCTTTAACTCCTAAGAAATTATAATTTAATGGCTTAAAACCGTATTTTATATATAAATTATTAAGCTGTACTATATCCATAATATTCCTTTAAATTAGATAAATTGACTTAGAATAGATAAAAATACGTCTATATGCTTATTTTTCTCTTTAAAAAACAAAAATTACTTTTGAAAATTTCACAACTAACCCAGACCGCTCCAACTCCCCACTCGAGTTGTAAAACCGCATCTCCCCATCCTGCCCACATTCCCAAACCTCAATCGCTCCAGCATCCAAATACAACCCGCGCTTCTCGAGAAATTCTGCGGCGGTGCTATTTGCGGCTTGCATGATCTCGATTCTACATGGTTAGACTCAAAGTTCTGCCAACTCGATATTTTATCTTTCACACACGGCTTAAACAGGAATTTCGTTCCCAACCGCAAACCCACTAAACTGTCTTTGAAACGGCGCTTGAAAACCAAGCACAATCCGATTTTCTAGCACACCTTGCTCGAGAAACGGTTTCATCATTTTGGTATAGACTAATGCAACATCGTTAGATATCGATCTAAGAGAATTATATCGAGGTGCGTATGCAAACACAAATCCTGTACCCACACATCGAAACTCGAGCCGACGGTTCTGCTGTGATCGTGCCTTCTGGTTTTAAGGTGCGAATGCTGGTGCAAGCGTATTTAGCTGTCGGTTTGAACGCCGCAGCCTTGCATGACATGTACCCAGATTTGACGATGGGGCAGATTCATTCGGCATTGGCGTATTACTGGGATCATCAAGCGATTGTGGATGCTCAAATTGCCGCCACGAATGCTCACGCCGAGAATTTTATGCAGCAAAGTCCTGGCACGTTAACTCGTGCCAAACTCGAGAAACGAGCACGGCTTTAAATTATTTCAGTGGCAAATACTCGAGCCGATTTTGCAATTCTTCAAACGTACAACACTGCGCAATCAGCTCGAGTTCGTGGGTGATCTGACCGTAAGCCAGGGTTTGTTGTTTGCTGTAAACAATGCCTGTAAAAGTTTGCTGTTTTCGTAAGCGTTCGCTGGCAATCACAAAAAAGTCTTGATCTTGGGTGTACAAAATGCAGCCCAGTTCAAACGCCCGATCCAGCAAATCCGAATCGGGCATTTCATGGTTTTGATCTTCCTGCGTGGTAACGACTTTGATTCCTCGAGCACGAAGTCCTTTGCTGATGGCTTCGGGAATGTGGACATCCATGTAATACGCAATTCGTTCAGGCATTCAGTGGGTTTCCTTGTTCGCTCGCTCGAGTATCAAAAAGTCACCCCAGTGCTTGAATTTTGAAGCGCACCAGGGTGTGGATATCTTCAGATTTTACAACTTTTTACCCGCACTTTGAATACCCGCAACTCTGGCATTTCAAACATCCCTCTTCTCGCACCAAGTTCGGACTCGAGCAACTCGGGCATTTCTCGCCTTTCATCTCCACTGCAACGGATGTATGCGCTCCTACCGCTTGCGAAAGCTTAAAAAGGGGTGTGTCGCTCGAGCTTTCTGGGGCTGCGCCTTCCAGCGTTGGGTAGAGCAGTGGTTGCTCGGCTGGCTTCACGCTGCCCGTGCTGGTGGTACTCTCGAGCGCCACCGCAATCAGGTCTGCTTTAGACGCGACCAAACGCCCGTTGTAACTGCCGTACAACCCGCCGTTAATGCCGCGCAAGGTTTTCTGAATTGCCTCGGCTGGCACGCCGTATTGCAGCGCAATGCTGACCACGCGCCCCAACGCTTCGGAGTCCGCGTTCGCCTCGTCTCCCGCGCGTCCCGAGACAACCACGACTTCCATCGGTTTGCCCTCGAGCGTGTTGGTGGTAATCAAGAACGTGCGTTTTGACCCCGCGCCCAGATCGGTCAGTTTTACCATGTCGGTCACGCCCGTAAGGCGCGTTGGTCGCTCGAGAATCGGTTTGCCGGGTTGAAATTTCGGGCTGGCTTGCCAGGTGTGGTTGTCGCTCGATTCGGTCAGTTCTGGCGCGAGCTGCTGTTTGGCTTCTTTAACGTCTTCTTTCTTCTCGTCTTTGCTGACGCTTAAAACCTGAAATTGACGGCTGCCGTCGCGGTAGACCGTAATGCCTTTGCAACCCGTTTTGTACGCCTCGAGATACGCCGCCTCGATTTCTTCAACGGTGGCGCTGTTGGGCAGGTTGATGGTTTTGGAAAGGCTGTTCGCGGCGTAACCTTCGCGGTCAAAGGCTTTTTGCACCGTGCCCTGCATCCGCACATGGTCGAGCGGCGCGATGTCGTGGGCGCAAACGAACACGTCTTGCACAACTTGCGGTACAAAATCGAGTCCGACGCAAGAGCCGTGGTTGCCGCCCAGCGCTTCGGTGACTTTATCCCAGTCCCAGCGGTTTTCACGGGCGTATTGCGGGTGTGCCGGGAATTGTTCGAGCAATTCTTGGAAAAGTGGCGCGATCAGGGCTTTATAATCGCTGCCGATCTTGCGCCAAATAAACGGACTAAACACGGGTTCGATGCCGCTCGAGACGCCCATGAGCATACTGGTCGTGCCAGTTGGCGCAACCGTCAACACGGCAACGTTGCGGCGCGGCGCATGAGGAATTTTGTCTTGATAGCGCTCGAACACTGGGTACACGCCGCGCTCGAGTCCCAGGTTTTCGGATTCACGCACGGCTTCTTCGCGCATGGTGTTCATGATCTGGTCAATCATGTCGCGCCCGTCCTGGCGGTCGTAACGCAAGCCCATCAAGATCAGTGCGTCTGCAAGCCCCATCACGCCCAAACCAAGGCGGCGCAAATCCTGGCTTGCAATGCGGTTGTCTGGAAGCGCAAATTTGTTGACCTCGAGCACGTCGTCGAGGAATCGGGTGCAGTCGCGCACGTCGGAACGGAATTTTTTGAAGTTGAATGTGCCTTTTTCGACGTATGCGGCGAGGTTGATTGCGCCCAAATCACACGGTTCGCCAATCGTGAGGACGATTTCACCACAAGGATTCGTGCATTTAATCTCATAGCGCTTTCCTAGGTTTTTTAAAGCACTAAATTCATTGACGCGATCAATAAAAATCAAACCTGGTTCACCCGTACTCCAAGCGTGGGTGGCAATCTCGCGCCACAACCAACGCGCGGGAACGCCACCCGCGTACAATGGCACGCCTTTTGCGCCGTCCAGCACCCGAGTCTCGAGCGTCGGAATGCTGCCCGTGTATTCTCCCTCGAGTTTGACGATGTGGTATTTGGCGCTGACCTCGAGCGGTGAAATATTCCAGAGTCCGTCTTTCTCGAGCGTCTGAATGAAGCGCTCGGTGGCGAGGATTGAAATGTTAAAGGTTGAGATGTCGCCCTCGGAACTTTCGCGGTCAAGGTCTTTGGCGGTTAAAAAGTCTAAAACGTCGGCGTGGTCAATGCTGATGGTTGCCATCCCAGCGCCGCGCCTCGTGTTGTGACTGACCATACCGTTTGCCAAGTAGGTGTGATTTTCGTTGACGCTGATGTCGAGCGTTAAAATGCGTCCGCCAGCCTCAATTGATTTGACTGGCACAAAGTATTCATCAAAGCTGATTTCGGGCAGCATCTCGGCAATTTGGGCGTTTTGTGCAAGACGCGTCATGCCTGTCATGGTCAGTGAACGTTCACCGCGAATGTACCTCGAGAGTGTTTTGCGGGTTTGGGTGAATTCGGAAGGATAATTTTTTCGTCCTGCTGGCAGGCTGTTAAACACAGGCTCGAGCAATGCGGAGGCGTGCGGCAATTCCCAACTCGAGGCTCGAGCGTCATCGGGCGTAAAGTTTTTCAAACCTTCAAATCTCGAGCCTTCAATGCAGTTCACACGCTCGAGGAAATTCTTTAAGCCAAGGCTGGTTTCAACTCGCAAACGGTAATGTTCGCGGTTTGAATAGCGATCTTCTCTGGGTCCGTAAGTGGCAATACGGGTTGGAATGCCCAGACCGCCAAGCATGACCGCAACATCTTGCACGAGTTGTTTGGAGGCACTCGAGAGGTATGGATAGTGTTCGCTTGTGCCGCCGTCAGCCTCGAATAAACCACGCAAGAATGCTCCCAGAACATGACGTGGGGCTTGACGAATGGCACGTGGTAACTCGAGGTCGCTGGCTTTGGTTTTCAGTAAACCGTTTTGAGTTAACCAGTTGGTCAGTGCGGCACTTTTTACGACGAACACGGCGCTTTTATCGTCTGGTTTTTGTTGCAAACTGACATTCAAGCCGAACAATTCTTTGAACATCGCTGGGGCGCGTTGCATCATGATGCTGTCGTGCGCGGCGCACAAACCGATGCGTCCGCCTGTGCTGGTGAAACCATCGCCCCAGAAATAACCCAAGAAAAACGCTAGGTCTTCGGTCAGGATTTCGGGTGTCGTGATCGGCGTGGCATTGAAATGTTGTTCACTCAGTGGCTCGAGTTGTACTGCGCTGCCCGTGTGTTGGTCGAGTACCTGAATTACAAAATCGTTTTGATCGAGTTCGTCAAACCGTACCCATTCGCGTTTGCCGTTTTCGCGCATGACTTTGAGTTTATGGTTTGGTGTGCCTTGAAGCTCAAAACCATTCTCGAGCGTGATTTTGAGGGTGTTGGCAATGCCGTTGTTGAAGCCCTCTAAGCTATCTTTCCAGCCTTCATCGGTGGCAACTTGAAGTTGGTGTGGTTGATGCCCGAATTGATAACCATCTACAAGTTCACGAAGGCGCAACGTGCCCCTAGACGTATGAACCAAAGTATCTGGATGCAAGCACCCGCCCTGACGTACCACACGCAATACTGGCGCATAACAGTAACGCAGGGTGTTGACTGGACCCGAGGTTTCCGCACCCAGATTCGCCCACTCGAGAAAATTATCAAAAATCTCGAACAAGAACGAAACGGGTCCGCTCGAGCTGCCGCCCGAACCTTTGATCTCTGCGCCTTCGGCTCGCAAGCCCGTCAAATCAATCCGAGGCTCGAGGTTCATTTTGGCTTGTTCGGCAACGATTCTGGCGGCGTCGATAATGCCGCCCATGTCGTCGCGGATCACCTCGACGCCTTCGGGCAATTCTGGCACAATCGTCACGCCGTATTGACGCGCCAGGCTCGAGATGGCGGGGCTGACAGTGCCATAAATCGCTTTGGTCCAGTTGCGAACGGTGGTGGGTTGTTTTGCGCCGTCGGGTTGGGTCGGTGGGCGCATCAAGCCTTTGATAAAATCTTCGACATCGAGGTGGCTGGCGCTCATGTATGCCCAGCCGCGCACGCCCGCATCACGGCGACTGCTGGCGGCTCGAGGGGGGTAGACGTCCAGGTTCACGCCGTTGCCGCCGCCGACTTTGGTGACAAGTGCGAGTTTCTTGGCGACTTCCATCACGCCCTCAAAGCTAGAGGGATCGTGGTCGGTTGCGCCCTGCACGAAGCAATTTAAAACATTGCCGTGTTGTGTGCCTGCCCCCGCCAGCACGCGTCCGCCTGGGCAAAAGCGCTTGCTTGCCATCAGGTCGTAAAATTGTGCACCCCACTTGGCGCGAAGTTCACTCGATTTTTCGCCGCCCGCCACCCAGTCGGCAACGCGGCGGAACATGCCGAACACGTCTTTGTCGGACTCGAACATGTACTGGCGTTTTGCCATCGATTGTGCGTGGTCGTCGAAATGATAGGCGGTTTGGGCTTCGAGCGATAGTGTCATGGTTTTCCCCTTTTTTGCCGTGTACAACAATAAAAAAGCACCGTCGAACGGCGCAGGTTCAGTAAAATTATCTCGAGCTTGTGCTGTTGATCAAGCTTTGAGCGGTGTTGATCGGTTTCTCGAGCATGGTGATCTCCGCGAGACGACCCTGGAATGCCATTTGGCATACGACCATATCTAGTGCGTCCGTATGAAAATAATACTACCTATTGGGTGTCGCCTGTCAAGAGCGGGTGACGTTTCGTCTGGAACGTAACACTTGAGGACTGAGCTTTAAAAACACGATGCCAGACACCAAACTCGAGCATCGAATCATAAAAACACCGTGAAGAACGTCAATTTTGAAGCTTTCACGTCAATCATTTTTCAAAACAGTGGTTTTTCCTCGAGATCGCCAACCCGATTGCAGTTGCCAGGTTTCTCGAGGAACAAGTTTTATCTGCCCAGGTTATGCCAAAAGTTTATTGAGTCAGCCACGCGGTCAATAACGCCAAAGCCGCCGTCAAATCATCTTTATGTACGGTTTCTTGAACCGTATGGACATAACGGCTCGGCAAAGACAGCGTGATGCTTGCCGTACCCGCCCGACTGCGTTGAATTGCACCCGCGTCCGTGCCGCCAAGTGGCAAAACCTCGAGTTGGTATTTGATTTTTTTCTGGTCGGCAAGCCCAGCGAATTCTTCGACCAACCAGTGCGTCGCAACCATGCTCGAGTCAAAAACTTTGATGCCCACGCCGTTACCAGTGACCGTCACAGCTTCATCTTTTTCGACGCCTGGAATGTCCACCGCCAAGGTGGTGTCAAGCCCAATGCCAATGTCGGGTTCGATGCCGTATGCCGCGACGACCGCGCCACGAAGCCCAATTTCCTCTTGAACACTGAACACCGCGTAAATATCATCGTTGTGTTGCTTGCCCTTCAAGGCTTTTAGCGTCTCGAGCAGCACAAAAACCCAAATTCGGTCGTCAAGGCATTTGCCGGCAACGTAAGCCCCGACCTCACGGAAGGTTTGGGTTAAGCCGACAGGGTCACCGATCCGAACTTTTTTCTTGACCTCTTCGGGGCTTAAACCCGTGTCCACAAAAAATTGTTTGATCTCGGGATTTTTGGCGCGTTCTTCAACGCTCGAGATATGAATGGGACGCCCCGCAGGTTGCAAAATTCCTGGCAGATCACCGTCTTTGCTGCACACCACGACCTGACGGGCGAACAAATTTCGGGCGTCAAAACCACCGAGTTGTTGCACCCGCAAGAAACCCTTGTCGTCAATGAATTTGACCATAAAACCAATTTCGTCCATGTGCGCCGAGAGCATGACTTTGCGGACGCTCGAGTTTTTCTTGGCTTTCACCGTGGCACGCTTCAAGGCAATCAGGTTGCCGAGCGCATCGATTCGCACTTCATCGACCAGTCCTTTTAATTCGCGCTGGACAATTTCGCGCACGCGCTCTTCGCGCCCAGGAACGCCGGTGACTTCGGACAAAATTTTTAGCAATGGAATGTTCATTGGCGCAATAATACTGCGAATACGCCACGGGCATCTCGAGTATCACGACAATCTCGAGCCTGAAAGAAGAATCTTGGGTCAGAGATTTTGCGGATCCCCCACTTGGGTACGTGTCCAATAACAATTCTTTGGTGTGTGAGCGTTAAACTGGTACTCAAATCAAAACGGGGGTACTGAGATGGGAAAAACGAGATTGGAAGCTTTCAGTGACGGGGTTATTGCAATCATCATTACAATCATGGTGCTCGAGTTAAAAATCCCGCACGGTGCGGACTTGGAGGCTTTGAAACCGTTAATTCCAGTGTTTATCAGCTATGTGCTCAGTTTTATTTTTGTTGGGATTTACTGGAACAATCACCATCACATGTTGCACACCATCGAGAAAGTCAATGGCAAAATCTTGTGGGCGAACATGCACTTGCTGTTCTGGCTGTCACTGATTCCGTTTGCCACAAATTGGATGGGTGAGAATGAATTCTCGGCTCGTCCAGTCGCGGTGTACGGAGTTATGCTTTTTATGTGCGCGGTTGCGTACACGATTTTGGCGCAAACAATCATTCAATATCACGGCGCGGATTCGACCCTGGCAAAAGCGGTGGGCAGTGATGTGAAAGGCAAAATCTCGTTGTTGTGCTACACCATTGCCATTCCAGTGTCTTTTTTCAACAATTGGATTGCACTCGGCTTGTACGTCTTGATTGCCATTATTTGGTTTATTCCTGACCGCCGTATCGAGAATGTGTTGGGCGAATAGAATTTGATGTTTATTTGAAACTCGAGCCGTAATTTTTCGGCTGACCGCTCGAGTTTGATTGTTTTGGGTTTAAAAGTGTGGCTTGACAACCTTAAGAGTTACCGGTAAACTTACCGATAACTTTACAAACCAATACATTGATAACCATGACACGACCACCCGTCAACCTGAACGACATCGCCCGCCTCGCTGGGGTCTCTAAAATGACTGTTTCAAAAGCCCTCAACAGCCAACCTGGAGTTTCCGCCCAGACCTCTGAACGGATATTCCAAATTGCTAAAAAACTGGGTTACACGCCGCATCACGCCGCCCGAAAACTTGCGGGTGGCAAAACCAACATCATCGGTATTGTTGTGCCCTCAATGGATTCCTCATTCATGAGCGATGTGGTGCACGGTATCGGAACGGTGCTCGAGCAATCGGGGCTGGATTTATTATTGTTTACCGATCATGTCAAACCACACCAAGACCGCATGTTTTTTGCCAGCCGTGGTCTGGTGGACGGACTGCTGCTGGTTTTGCCACTCAGTCTCGAGCGTTACAACCAAACCCAGC
>JANLWR010000495.1:0-3569 GCA_031364625.1 Deinococcales bacterium
GCGCACCAAGGTCAACTCAACGGGTGCATCGACAGCCAATCCCGCCAAATCCCTTGTCCGAACATCCACTTCTAAAATTTCTCCAGCTTTGACCACATAACGGTGGGATCGTACCGCCAGGCGCACGGTGCTTGGGTAAGCAATCAAGCTCGAGGTTTGGCTTTGAGGGCGGCGGTTTTCGTCCTCTATCGTGGTTGTAATCTCATAACACACGGCGGCGTTGTCGGGGTCGCGCTCGAGCGGCACACTGACCTCGAGTTTGCCGCTTGAGTCAAGGGTTGTGGTTTTCTCTAAAACGATGGCTTGGCGCGGCGTCCAATAACCCCATTCGCCCCAGTAATAACCAAAGTCGTCGTAACGCGGGTCGTCACGGCGGTAACGTTCGGCTCTGGAAACCGTGACCGTCACCTTCCCGCCCGACAAACCACCACCGAACAAATACTCGGCGCTCGAGGTGATCTTGACGCTGTTGCCTTGAAGGGCAACCTCTGGATTCTCGAGGCTGACGGTGAAATCGGGTTTAACGTACTCTTCGACTTTGAATGCGGCAACGGTTAAATCTTGATTACAACGCGCTTCACCGCTTGGGTTGACCACGATTCGGTATTGGTCGTACTCGCTGGTTTTGGCGCGTTTTGAAAGCGTGAACGTTCCCGAAAACGTGCCGAACTTGTTGACGCTCGGTTTACCGCGCCACAACTCGGTGCTGTCGTAACACGCCACCGCGCTGATGGTCTCGAGCTTGACGGGCTTTAACGTGTTTGCCTCGCGCAGTGTGCCTCGGAAACTGACGCTGTCGGCGGGTTTGTACAATGGACGGTCGGTCTGCCCAGTCAGTTTGTACTTTTCCACGCCGTAACTCTGCCACCATGACCTCGAGAGCGCCCAGTTGTTGCCAGCGTTCGCCACGATCAGACCGCCCTTGTCGGTGGCTAACTCGAGTTTGCCAAGTCCGTTGCTGTCGGTTTTGATCTGGGTTTGCTTCGTGCCTTCAATCGCAAAAACACTGGCGGCTTTGCGTTGCCCATTGCTGCGATTGACCGTCAAAACATTGACTTTGCTCTCGCTGCGCTTGACGACCATGCCCAATTCTGTAACCAGTGCAATGCCCACACCTTTGGATTGCCCATTTGAAAAGCCAATCAGGTACAACCCAGGCTCGAGCTTGCCGATTTTAACCTGGTCGTAACGTTGATCGAGTTGCACCGAATCGCGCCGCACCACCACGGTTTTGACGTTTTCAGGGATTTTCAGGGTGCTGTAACCCTCATTTGGTTTTAAACGCAACAGCGCCAATGGGTCGAGCACGCGGTTGATCGTGAAATCAACTTTGGTCACATTGGAATAACTGTAAATGTTAAATTCTGGATTCTCAGACGGTAAGAAAATGCCTCTCGAGTAAATGTACAGTGGGTTGGCATCTTTGAGCGCAAAAACCGCGCTGATGCCAAGCAGTAAAAGCAACACAATCCAGAACCTCGAGAATGGTTTCATGCGTTTAGTTTACCCAGTACAACCTGAAATCAATCTGATCCTCGAGACTTAAAAATCTGAAACGCGTTATTCAGTGTCTCCAGCCGCAAAACGTTCAAGTCCTGTCAGATCAAGCAAAATCGTGCGACGGTATTCGATCTCGATCAGTCCAGCGTTGCGCAGTTGCTTCAAGATTTTCGCGGTGCTTTCCCGTGTGCCGTTCACGCCCTGCCCAATGACTTCCTGCGAGATTCTTAAACTGAGGCGACCGAGCGCATCGGTTTCGCACAGTGGCGTGCGAATCAACTCGAGCAAATACCGTGCGATGCGCTCGGGTAATTCTCCCATTTGCAAATGGGTTTCAAATTTCATGATCCGTGCCAGTTGTTCGGACAGGTTTTTGGTGACCAGAATCAGCATGTTCGGGTCATTGACGCTAGGGGAGAGCATCTCGAGCGTCAAATCGGTCAGCGCGTGGGCTTCAACGGTATGGTTTTGGGCGTTCAAAGATTCCTCGCCGAAGTAATCCCCTGGCAGCACGTGACGCACGACCACGGTACGACCATTGGGGCTGAGTTTTGTCACCCTCGCCATGCCAGCCGTCAAACGGAACAGGCTCTCGCTGGGGTCGCCCTCCAAATACACTGGGCTGCCCTTTGAAACCCGAAGTTGCGGGGCGGTTCTGAGCGAATTTGATCTGGGCGAATTTGGAATAAACTGATTCATAATTTCTCCTTTGGCGCGTCGGCTTCTAAACCGTGTCGGCTTCTAAACCGTATCTGCTTCTAAACCGTTCAGTAAAATGCTGGTGACTCGAGCGGGTAAATCAGTCCAGGTTTGTTGATGGGCGGCGGCGTTCATTTCGGACAGCAAACTTAAAAAAGCAAAGGTGCTAAACCGTGTGTCGTGCGGTTTCAACTCGCCAGTTTTAATTCCAGTTTCAAAAACGCGGTGAACATTGCCAAAAATATGAGTAAAAAAACCCATCCCCAAAGCTTGTTGATGCTCAAGCGACAAAAAGCGCGTGGTGTCCTCGAGTACGCGGTGGGTGCGGCGCGTGTCCTTAAAAATAAAAACCGCCATGCCCTCCAAGCGTTCACGCACGGTTTTACCCGCAATTAAGGCGTCTTGCAAACCGTTCTTGTTCAGTTCTATGTGCTTATTCGCAATCTCGAGCATGATCTGGTCTTTGCCGCTGGGGAAGTGATGGTAGAGACTGGCTTTGCGAATGCTGATTTTGTCGGCAATCGAATCCATCGAAACGCCAAGATAACCGTGTTCGTGTAGCAGAGAATCTGCCGCGTCTAAAGCCCGCGCTCGGGTGTTTTCGGTTTGGTGCTTTGGAGGTCGAGGCATTTAATCTACCGATTGGTAGGTTAAAGGTTTTTGACGCTCGAGAATTGAGGCTGGCTTACAAAAAACAGTGGGCAATTTTTTATTTGGTTTCTCGAGGTTGTCGTTTCTCGAGAATCTCCAAAAGTTGCTCGTAACTGATCGCGTACTTTCTGGCAACATCAGACGCGTAACTGATGCCCTTGGAAGCGGTACGTTCGATGCGGTACGTGCGTTGATGCCCGTTGCCATTTTCTTTGGTGACCGAAACCAGACTCGCCAAAATACTCGAGCCTTCAGAATGCTGATTGATGACATCCACGTCTGCCAGTTCGTGCATGTGCGTGGCAAAAACGGCTCGCACACCCAAATACCTGAACGCCCGCAAGATGTCCCGCGCCAAGTACACGCCCTCGCCAGGACTGGTGCTCGAGAGCGATTCGTTCAACAAAATCAGGCTGCGTTTGCTGGCTTTGTGAAACAGCGCATTCAAACGCCCCGATTCTTCGCCCAAGCGTCCGGTCACGGATTCCGATTTTTCTTCGACCGGAAAATGCGTGTAAATGCTGTCGATTGGGCTGATGCTGGCGGTTTTGGCGGGAACGTGCGCCCCCATCTGGCAGAGTACGTGTGCCAAGCCGACCGCTTGAATGAAGGTGGTTTTGCCGCCACTGTTTGGTCCGGTCAAAATAAAAACCCTACCCTTGTCATCAAAATCGACATTGTTGCCAACAATCTTGTGACCCAAATCTCGTTCGCCGTTT
>JANLWR010000531.1:0-13617 GCA_031364625.1 Deinococcales bacterium
CTTCTGGATAGGTGGCGCTCGAGGGGCGACCGATTGGGTTTAAGCCAATGTCGATCATGATTTCGGTGGTGGTCAGTGACAATGCCACGACGCGTTTGACGGGCGCGTTGACGGTCACGCTGCGACCCAAGGCATCACGAATGGTCAACGGTGCGGCAAGGGCAAGTCCAGCAAAAAGCGCGGTCAGCGCGATAGAACGAGATATTTTCATGGTAACTCCTCGAGAAATTGTACAAACTCCGTTAGCTTGTGCCACGGGCGATAAGCACCTTAACTGTGAATCACTCGAGAAATGTCCCAAACATAACAATACAATGCAACGTAGGGGCGAACCTTGTGTTCGCCCTGTGGAACAGTAGTTTCTCGAGTTTTAGAATCAAGGTTAAATCTGGCTTTTCAGTCCCTCAAGAATACTTGCCAATGGGGTTTCCAAACTTTTGATTCGGTGTACACCTTTTGGAAACTCGAGGTATTGGGTAATCTGATTTGGCACGGCGATGGCGTACATTCCTGCCGCCAGCGCCGCAATTGAACCATTTGGTGAATCCTCGATGGCGGCACAAACCCCAGGCTCGAGCCTGAGGGCTGTGGCGGCAGCCAAGTACAATTCTGGGTCGGGTTTGACGGCTTTCACGTCGTCTTTGGTTTTGACGACTTCAAAACGATCCTCGAGTGAATAATGTTTGAGCCAACCGTAAATCCATTCGTTACCAGAACTCGAGGCAAGTCCCAAACGCAAACCCAACGCTTTGGCTTGGTCGAAGGTCTCGAGGACGCCTGGCAGCAGGCTTGAAGCGCGAATCAACTCGAGTACCCGTGGTCGAATGCGGGCGTGAATGAGGGCATGGTCAAAGGTTTGACCCGTCAATTCCTCGAGGTGGGCGATTGGGTCGAACGCGCCCCAAGTGCCGATGCCAACGCCCCAACGTTGAATATCCAGGATTTGGTCGTGCTCGAGATACAGTTCTGTCCAGGCTTGAAATTCTGGGGTTTCGGTGTCCAGAATCGTGCCGTCAAAATCAAAAATCAAAGCTTTAATGTTCACGCCTTGCAGCATATCTCGAGCGGCATCAGGGAATCATCAGGCACGACACGGTAATCTGAGGCATGACGAGGCACGCATGAAAGGCACGCATTTGGCTCGAGTCACCAAAGCACAACAAAAAGGGTTTAAAGTTCCGCTCGAGAACACCCGCGTCGAAACTTGGTTTTTAACCGCCCCACTCGAGCAAAACCTGGAAGTTGAAGTCATGTACTTGGCGCTCGAGGGGCAGGTCGTGATTGATATTGGACTTGATTTTGTGCATTTACGAAGCGGCGAATCGGTTGTTATCGAGGCGAAAAAATCGCATCGGCTTAGCCCAGTCGGTGAGGCTGTAGTGCTTTGCATCTCGAGTTCACAAAATTTGGTCTGAATGCCAATTCCGAAATCGAATTCGGCGTTTTAGCAATTTTTCACAACCCGAATAGAACTTTACCGTAAACGCTTTCGTTCAAATAGCATTCAGAAACACCGTCCAGAACATCACTTTCGTTTGTGCCTCTTGTAACAAACCAAATGCTTTGTTAATATCCTTTTCGGAGGCGACAATTATGCTGAGTTTGCGTGTTGCTCACGCTTACGACCGAAACCGTTATCACCCACCCGAGGTGTCCGGCAAAATCGCTACAGCCATCGTAGAACCCGTGGAACGCGCTTTTAAGGAACCCAGTTTTCTCGAGGTTGGTTCTGGAACGGGTCGGATCGGAATGCCAATTGTTGCCAGAGGGCATTCATTCACGGGTGTGGACGTTGACCCCGAAATGATGCAGCTCTTTCGTGCCAAATTTGCGGGCGTTTCAAGGCGCACCAAACTGGTCGAAGCCGACGTGCAAGACCTGCCTTTTGAGAACTCGAGTTTTCATGCGGTGATCGCGGTTCACATCTGGCATTTGATTCCAGAACTCGACCGTGCCGTTAGCGAAGCCACCCGTGTCATTAAACCCGGAGGTTTTTTGTTTGAAGGCTGGGACGCGCCAAACATTGTCAGTGCCGAACGCGAGATTCAGGACGCCTGGTGCGAGGCTTTAAAAGAGCGCGGTCATCTCGTTCAACGCGGCGCTCACACATTCGCCCTCGAGCAAAGCCGCCAGATGCTTGTTGCGCGTGGATTCTCGAGCAATCAAGCCGTCATTGCCAACTGGGAAGTGGCGCACACGCCACTCGAAGTGGTCGAAGCCCTCGCCGAAGGGCTTTTTTCTTTCGCCCGAACTGTGCCGCTCGAGCTTCGTTACGCCGCCGCACGGGACATCAAACCTTGGTTGCTGACGCGTTTTAAAGACCCTGAAACACCGATTAAAACGCCGTGGTCATTTAATTTGCGAACCACGCATTTGGCGTAAAGTCACAAATTAAGAAAACCGAGAAGCTCGAGCGTTTTAACACCCGAGCTTCTTTTTTGCTCTCGCACAGCCATGCGACCCTACGCTATGCTAAACCCAATGAGACTCTCAAATACTGATATTTACGCGTTTAAGGCGCTGGCATACCTGGGCGCGTTACCTGCTGGCATCATCGCGCACGGTGAAGAAATTGCCAAAGCCACCGGTGTTCCCAAACCGTACTTGGTGCGGCTGCTGGCATCACTCTCGAGCCAGGGGATTGTCACGGGTCGTAAGGGCGCTGGTGGCGGGTACTCTCTGGCAAAAGCGCCCGAGGAAATTCAGTTGACCGATGTGATGCGAGCCATCGATGGTCCTGTGGCGGCATTGTCGTGCAGTTCGAGGAACTGGCATAAAGATTGCCTCGAGGAGAGCCGTTGTCATGTGCGAAAGCAGGTTTGGATTCGGATTCGGGATGCGATTCTTGCCGTGCTCGAGGATACCAGCGTGGCAGATTTGGTGATGGATGCCAAGCAAGGCGTGGATTACACGAATTGTTTAGAGCATTTACTGCGTCCAATGCCATTCGGGGCGGCTCGAGCCAAAGATTAAGTAACACTTCAATTCAAAATCTGAATTCGTGACAAACTAAAGTTATGAACCCTTCCAAACCACGTCTGGTGATCGGCATGACCGGCGCAAGTGGCGCTCCGTACACCAGAGATTTGCTCGAGACGCTCAAAGATTTACCCATCGAGACGCATCTGGTGATTTCCGACGGGGCGAAACGCGTGATTGCGGCTGAAATGAATCAGGCTTCCAAAGACCTCGAGCAACTGGCGAGCGTGGTTTACGACGACCGTGACGTTGGGGCGAGCATCGCCAGTGGCAGTTTTATCACGCTTGGTATGGTGATCGTTCCTTGCTCGAGCAGTACGCTGGCGAAAATTGCGCACGGCATCGGTGACACGCTGACCACCCGGGCGGCGCACGTGCATTTAAAAGAACGTCGCAATTTGGTGCTCGTCCCGAGAGAAGCCCCGTTTTCCCGTCCGATGCTCGAATCGATGTTGAAGGCTTTTGATGCTGGAGCAAGAATTTTGCCCGCCAGCCCTGGTTTTTACCATGCACCACAAGACATTTCGGATTTGCTGGGTTTTGTGACCGCCAGAATTCTGGATCAATTTGGCATTGCCAACACCAGGGCAAAACGTTGGAAGGACAAGCTTGCGCTCGAGGATGCCGATTAACGGTAGAATCAACCTCGTGAATCACGGAGTCAAGCTTTTATGAGCGCTCGAGTTGCCGCGCTCATCCCCGCCGCAGGCAGTGGCGAACGTCTCGGCATGGGTGCAAAAGCCTTGCTCGAGTTAAACGGCATTACGCTGCTCGAGCGGGCGATTCGTTGTCTTGCGCCGCTCTGCGATGAGATCGTGGTCGCGTTGCCCAGCGATCAACTTGGGTTTGAATTGCCAAGCGTGGTGCGCAAAATTGCGGGCGGCACAACCCGCCAAGAAACCGTGAAGCGCCTTCTCGAGGCAACAAGCGCCGATTTTGTGCTGGTGCACGACGCGGCACGTCCGTTCCTGCCGCTCGAGGTGGCGCATAAGGTCTTGTCTGCCGCCAAAGAGTTCGGGGGCAGTACGGCGGCGCTGCCTGCCGCCGATACGCTGGTGCTCGAGAAAGATGGCAATTGGGAAATGCTAATTGACCGCAGCAACGTCCGTGCGGTTCAAACCCCGCAAGGTTTTGAACGTGTTTTGCTGCTCGAGGCACACCAACAGGCTTTACAGGAAAATTGGGAAGCCACCGACGACGCGGGTTTGGTGGCGCGACTGGGCAAACCCGTGGCGCTCGTGAACGGCGATCCGAGATTGTTTAAAGTCACCAAACCAGGCGATTGGGCGCTGGCACAAGCTTTCGCTCGAGTTTGGGACGCGGAAAACAGATGAGAGTGACCGAATTCGCGCCAGCCAAAGTTAACTTTGGTTTGGCGGTGCTGGGCAGACTCGAGTCTGGCTATCACGAACTCGATTCGTTGTTTGTGACGTTCGATGTGGGTGACACGCTGACCTTGACCCCTCGAGATTCGGGCATTGAACTCGAGATTGTCGGTTTGGATTTACCGACAAACCGTGAAAATTTGGTTTACCGAGCCAGCGAGATGTACCTCGAGCATCTTGGAAATCCTGGCGGGGTAGCAATCAAACTCGAGAAAATTTTGCCCATCGCGGCTGGTTTGGGTGGTGGCTCGAGCGACGCCGCCGCGACCTTGCGTGGAATCAAAAAATTGTACCCATCGGATCAAAACTTGTTTGAACTGGCAAAACAACTCGGCGCGGACGTGCCGTTTTTGCTGAAAGGCGGCGCGGCAAGGGTACAAGGATTTGGTGAAATTCTTGAACCGCTTGCACTTCCAGAAATCCATCTCGTCCTGGCAAACCCTGGTGTGGGCATCACCGCACGCGAGGCTTACCTTGGCTTGAATGGTCGGTACGGCACAAAACTCGAGTTACAAAAAATTGTTCTGGCACTGTCCAACCTCGAGATTCCACCGTATCGCAACGACCTGGAAGCACCTGTTCTCGAGGCGTACCCAATTGTTGGAACTGTTAAAACCGTGCTCGAGCAAGCTGGCTTGTACGGTGTGCTGATGAGCGGCAGCGGTTCAACCTGTTTCGGGTTGGCAAAAACCGCCACGCAAGCGAGCGAAATTGCGGCTCGACTCAAACTCGAGCATCCAAACTGGTGGGTCAGCGCCGCAAGCCATCACGCGAACGATTGAAATTCGGCATTCAGAATCGGTGAAGTGTTATTCCTCGAATGACGCTGCTTGCGATTTTCACGGCGCTCCTGGTCGTACTGGTCTTCGATTTCACGCTCGAGTGCCAGCATGTCAGCCCAATCCTCTAAGGTTTTGATGCCCGCCGTAACCGCCTCGAAAGGGGCTTTAAAGCGTGTGCCCGCCAAGAACTTTTTTGCCGCCCGTTTGTAATATGCGCATCTCCTCATAAAATCCTCCTGTAATAACAATACGGGTCACCCCCTGAACCAAGTCTGAACAGTTTTAGACTGTGCAGAACGAAGCATAGACCGCACTCGAGAAATTGAATCTAGGCTAGATTGAGCCTATGACCCAAACCGAACATCGATTACTCGAGGTGTCCAAAAAACTCTTGGAACGCTATCAGCGGCACGCGCCCGAACAAAAACAGAGCGACGAGGACCCGATTGAGGGTCTGATCGAAACCATTTTGTCCCAGCAAAACATTGGCGTGGTCACGCACCGCATGTACTTGGCGCTCAAAACAGAATTTCCAACTTGGGACGATGCGCTGGAGGCGGGGCAACCCGGCATTCAAACCGTGCTCGAGAATGCGGGCGGCGGTCTGGCGAGCATCAAGGCAAAATACATTTTTCGCGTGCTCGAGAAACTTCAAGCGGATCATGGAAACTTGAGTCTCGAGTTTTGCCGCAAATTCACTGCCGCTAAAGCCAGGGCTTTTCTCGAGTCGCTGCCTGGGGTCGGCGCGAAAACCGCCAGTTGCGTCTTGATGTTCGACCTTGGACTCGCGGCGATGCCGGTGGACACGCACTTGCACCGTATTGCCAAGCGGCTCGAGTTTGTAGGCTCTGACTCGAGCGCCGTTCAAACCGAGGCTTGGTTCGACGCGCACCTGCCGCGCAGTTGGGCGAAGCGATACGAGTTTCACGTCAACGGTTTTCAACACGGACGCGAAACTTGCCGATCTCAAAAACCCAAATGCGCCGAATGTGTGCTGCTCGAGTTGTGCCCGAGCGGCTTGATGTTTGACTAAAACTCGAGTTTGGATTTGAAGTCTGCCATGTCAATCACACGGTTCTCGAGTCTCGCCTGTTCAATCGCAAACGCCAGAATGTGGCTCTCCAGGTAACTCGAGATGGGTTCGCGCTCTTGATTGTTGACAGCATCAATAAACGCTGCCGTCAGTCCATCGTCACCGCCGCCGTGCCTGCCACCCGCCGCTTTCGACTCGAGCATCGGAATTAGCTCTCCCCTGCCGCCAAGTCCGTGAGGTTCAAGTTTGATCTCATACAAATCGTCATTGAAAACCGCTCTTAAGCTGGCTTTTGTGCCATCAATCCGAATCGTGCGTCCTTCCTGAGCGGAAAGCCCGTGCATGGTCAGCGTCCCAGTGCCGCCACCCTCAAAATTGAAGGCAACCACCTGATTGTCCACCACGTCGTTGTCAGCGCAGTAAACGCAACGCCCATAATTGCTTGTCTCGAGCACCCGCTTTCGAGACTCGAGTGAAGGGTCGGCGCTGATGGTGGAGGTGGGCCATTCGGTGTTGTCGGTCAAGTAAATTTTTGCCGCATGGTAAATGCAAGAGTCCTCGGCGGGGCAGCCGTCCAAACAACGTTCTGGCGAACCTTCGGGTGCGTTCTTGAGTTTAAAATACTGCAAGTTCCCAAAGCTCGAGAGGCTGGATATTGATTTGCCCGTGATCCAACCCAGCAAATCCAGGTCGTGCGAGCATTTCGCCAAAATCATGGCACTCGAGCGGGCTGTGTTGCCCCAATTGCCGCGCACGAACGAATGCGCCATATGCAGGCTCGAGACGTTCTCGCGCCAAGAGATTGTCACGACCTCGCCGAGTTTCCCAGATTGCACGACTTGACGGATGGTTTGAAAAAATGGTGTGAAGCGCAACACATAACCGAGCATCACCACGCGCCCAGATTCTCGAGCCGCTTTTGCCACCCGCAACGTCCCCTCGAGCGTGCTGGCAACGGGTTTCTCGAGCATCAGGTGAAAGCCGGCTTGAAGGGTTTTGATGGCGGCGGTTTCGTGCAGGGCATCGGGCAGACAAATAAATGCCGTGGATGCCCGTCCAGGTTGGATGGCATCTTCCCAACTCGAGAAACGCGCCTCGAGTGGAATGTTGTGCGCGATTCCAAAACGCATCAGTTTGTTCGGGTCGGCATCGGCAACCGCGACAAATTTCAGTTGTTCTGGATTGTGAAACGCGTAATTTCCGTAGACGTCAAACCCACGGTTTCCCGCACCCAACATGATCGCTGTAAGTGGCATGGCTCGAGCATAACGCAAAAACGTTAAACTCGAGTCATGCTCGAATGGTCTGAAACCGAACTTAAGCACGGCACAATCTGGCTGGAGACCAAAATTGAGAACTGTGAAATCTGGCTCGAGTGGAACGACCGCGTGATGGCGTACCGTTTTGGGATTGTCAAAAACGGCGAGCCATCAAAAAGTTCTCTCGGTTTTGCGGATTCGCTCGAGGCTGCAAAATCCTTGTGCCTCTCGAGCATTGCGACTTAAGTTATTTCTTGTCTTTGAGCCAATATTTTCGTCCTGAAATTTGCATAAAACTTGGGTCTTTGCGTCCGCTTGGCAAGAAAATAAATTGTTTGATCACGCGCCCATCGTCGTACTTAAATTCGATGGTGTTGCCGTACAGTTTGTAAGCACCCATGTTGCTGCGCGAGTTAGAACCCGCCACCGAGGCGGTCACACTACCATTTTGCGTGCCAGTATCGGTTGCCCCGAAAAAGAAACTGCTGTTCGCCTCTCGAGAAAACCGTCCGTCTTTGCGCAGCAGCAAATCCACCGATGAACTCGAGCCGCCCGTACCGATAAACGTACCTTGAACCACCAGCGATTCGTATGCCGCGTTTAATTTGAGTCCGTCAAGAGGCTCGAGCACGTCATATTGGTCGCCGTCAATGATCAAACCTGTCTTGCCGCGTTTCCAGGTTGTCGGTTTGTCCAAACCAATTTGGATCGTGTTACCTTTAATGCTGTAAACCTCGCAGACTGGAAAACCGCTCGGGTAGGTGCGGGTACAATCGGCGTCCATGAGACCCTCGGTGTCCTCGAGGTCATCACTGTAAACGTAACCGTTTTTCTGAAACAGCAGGTATTCGTAACAAATGCCGCCGCACGCCAAGTAACCGTTTAAAGCCACTTGGCTGATGCCGTAAAAATACCGTCCCTCGAGTCCACCAACACCTGGGGCGGCTGGGGCTTTGGTCTTGCCAAATTTTGGATTCGGGCGCGGTGTGACTTGTCTAACGCATTCAATTTCGGGATTCCTGCCAAAACTGTATTCCTGGCGTCCCAATTCGTCCTCTTGGTAATAACCCGTTTCGTCGTCAAGTCCGCCCTGCGTGAAATCCAAACTGGAATAATCGTCGCTCAGCTTGCCTGTGATGTTAACCTTGTAAATGCCCTCAGTGCCGCCGTAACGATAGCGCCGCCCCGCCAGAATCTCGAGCGTCCCAGCCGATTTCCCAGAGCCGTCAATCTTGAGGCAAGGGTACGAGCCTGGTTGCGGGTCTTTGCGTTTAAACCGCAATTGCTCGAGTTGTTCATTGCCGCCGCGCCCAAAGCAGCGAACGTCAATGCTTTTGTCTTCGTTTCCCAGATCATACAGCCAAATTTGTGCGCCCTCGTAACGTTTGAAATTGTAAAAATGTTTGCGTTTTGACGCGAGCGCCCCCGAAGTAAAGTAAAGGTCATAACCGTCCATCCGAAATGTTCCGCTCGAGATGGCAGTCCCAATGCCAACACGGTATTTGCGACCAGCAAGAATCTGCAAGGTCAGACTGGGTGTGCTATATTTTTCACCGCGCACCTCTGGATAGCAGTGGTACTCGTCGGGAATCGGTTCTTTTTTTGGGTCAAGTTTGGTTTTGGCAAACGCCGAAAAATCAAAGGCTGGCAGCGGCTCGAGTTTGCTGGGGGCTGGGTTTGTGGCTGTTGTGGCGTTGGGGGTTTTTCCTGGGACGACACTCGGGTTATTGGTGGTTGGCGTGCTGGGGGCGGCAGTTGAAGGCGTGTTCGGCTTGACACTTGGGGTTGCCGCCTGAGATGCAATCAGGGCGTACTCCTTTGGGTACAAGGCTTTCAAGTTGAAATCGCTGTTCAAGGCTTTCTCGAGGTCTTTGCAATCTGTTTCAGGGTCGGTGTTGGATTGCTCGAGTTGGGCGTACAACTCGGCTCGTTTACCTTCTATGGCAGTGTCGATTCTGGCTTTTCCATCCCCAATCAATTGCATGATCTTGGCTTCAATGTTTGGCAAATCCATTTTCACACGCCAAGCCTCGAGCACCTGAGCATTTTGGGTGCTTAGGGCTGGAACGCGTTCATCGCACCATTCTTTGACCAGTTTGGCGGTTGCGCCCGCCGCGTAAATGGTGCTGATGGCGCGAAGGTATTCGGGCGTCATGGTTTGCGCCAAACCAGGGAAAGCCAAACTGGCGCAAAGCAACACAATTGCTACGAAACCCTGTCGAAAACGGTTTGAGGTCATAGGTTTTATTATGACCTCGAGTGTCAGAGCCAGATGAGTCGCATTGTGATACAGACGGTATTCTTTGAAAACACTGAATGTCGGCTCGAGTCAAGAAAACGGGTCAGGGTCTGCGGTCTGAACTTCTTGAGGTTCAATATTTCACTCACGTCTCGAGCCTCATTTTTTGCTCGAGACACCAAAGAAACTGCTGTACTTACAACGAATCATCGCCAGGATTCAAACCACACCAGTGCAGCAGAGCAACTCGCAATCCAGCAACTTCAAGATTTCCTGTGGCGACAAGAACCATCACTGTGGTGGCTGCTTGCGTTATTGGGCGTTTAGGAAATCCATTCAACTCCAAAATTAAAAGCATTGTCTCGAGTGCTGTTCGTTTATTGGCATCGCTAAAAACATGGTTTTGGGCGATGCTAAAACCCACCATCGCGGCTTTTGTAAACAATGTCGGATACGAATCCTCACCACCAAAACCCTCGACAATTTTGTGCAATGCACTCTCGAGCAATCCTGTATCACGAACACCTGACAATCCTTCGGATTCAACCAGAATTTTGTCGTGAAGCCGAATAACAGTCGCCACCGTAGGATACTTGTAACCACGATGGCGAAATATTGGCTTGTTCGATTTAAAATCGTTCAAAGTTTGGCGAGCACTTTCAAAAGTTTACTGTCTTGTTTGACCCGCTTTTCAATCAGGCGATCCATTTTCGCCCAGGTCATTTCAGTGTCTTTAACAGGTTTTTTTGTGCTTGCGGCACGCACCTTTTGTTGACTGGCAATGGCTTTGGGTTTCATATCGCACCTCCTGAACAGATTTTAACACGCTCTCAAGATTTTCCCAATTATTTGGACATTCCCTTGCTGACGCCAATCGGAAATTCTTGTGCCATGCGTTCTATCGTGCGTTGCGCGGTGGCTTCCGCCATTTTCGCAAACGCCCGTCCGCCCCATTTATCGGCAACTGGAAGCTCGAGGTGAACTTCGGCGCGAAGGTGGTAATGGATACTCGAGGTTGCGCCCGTGCCGCTGACGCGACCTTCGCCGTTGACCGCCGCCCAGAATTTGCCATCAAGTTTTTGCGCAACCAGGTTCGCACCGTCTGGCACTGGCTCGAGCGTCGATTTGAAGTCGAGCAGGCGTTCGCCCAGAAATGGTACTTCGATTCGCAAATGCGCGAACACTTCACTGCCTTCAACGCGTAAATTTCGGATAAACGAAACATTCTCGAGACTTTTTTTCACATCCCGAATGAACGCAATGCCGTCGTCAACACTGCCAGGAAACGGAATGTCAAATTGCCGATCCACATGCAAAATCATATTTAGTCAATCCATTCGACGGTCAACTCGCCTTTTTTGGCGGCGTCCGCAATTTCGGTGTCGGTCGCACCGCGAAGCTTGGGCAATTCCTTAAAACTGCTGGTGTTCGTGGCGTAGCCCATGCGCACAATCACTTTTTCCGTACCTTCCTCTTTGCCCATCTTCCACACCAGATTGCTCGAGAGGGCTTCGATGCTGGCAGTTAACGCGCCCACGTCTGGTACGGCAGTCGCTCCAAAATCGCTTGCGCCAAATTCCAAGGGTTCGGGCGACTCGAGTTCTTCTTGGGTTAAGAGTTGGTGGTTGATTTCATCCATGACAAAAGCGTACCCGAGGTTTGGTTTTGCGGCAAGGACGCGAGCCACTTACAAACGGTACAACTCGAGCGCGTTGTCGTGCAGGATGCGGCTCGCCGCCCATTCGGCTTCGGAAGATGTCAGATCGTTGTCGGCAACGGTCAACTCGAGGGCTTGCCCAATGATTTTGCGCCCATGTCTGGCAGCCAGCCAGAACAATTCTGGGGTTCTGGAGGCATCGGTTGAGAATAAAATTTTGCTGATTGGCGCAAGGTGCAGCGCTTCCCTGGCAGAGGTCAGCATGGCGTGGCTGCTCATGTACGGAATCGTCAAGCCCAAATCCATAAACGCTCCAGGGTAGACGCTGGCGAGGTATCCTGCCTCGCGCACGAAGGGGTAACAGTGCAGCATCACCACGCGCAAGCCAGAGAGTTCTGGGGCTTCAAAAATCGGGCGCAAATGCAAGGGGTTGGCAAGGCGCAAATCCAAATCTGGGTCGCCGTAACCCGTGTGAAATTGAATCGGCAATCCAGTTTCGGCAGCGACCCGCAAACCCGTCCAGAGCATTTCATCGAGCAATGCCTTGTCGCCCACCCTTGGCGCAACACCAGGCTCAGTCGCGTATTTGAGGCTCGAGTACGCCCGCTCTAAACTGCTGGAATCGTGGCGCATGATCTCGAGTCCGGTGCGGTAGGCGATGATGCTTTTCAAACCCACCAGTTTTGGCGCAGTTTCGCGCAGCATTTGCTCGAACGCCATCATCAAACCGACCCAAGTATCGTGAAACGGGACGAGCGCCGCAAGTTCAGTCTCGAGCCTCAAGACCCGTCTGCACGGTAGCCCGATCATGGCAGCATTTTCCGCAATGGGTTGCATCACCTCGAGCCAGATGCCGTCGTCAACCAAAACCTGTTCAATATTTGTTTGAGCCAACATCGCCCGTGCCAAATCGCCGTAATTCCACGAAGCTCGAGCCTCGAGCACCGCCGCTCGGGTCGGTTCGCAACCGTAAAAACCTGCCAGTTCACGGATGGATCGCCGCGCGAAAATCACATCGGGCACAAATTTCTCGAGCATGATCGGGTCGTAAGCCTCAGAAAAAAAGGCTTCGATAGAAGTTTTGCGCCAGACCTCCTCGCGGAACAGGGCGTGCGCGTGATGGTCAAGAATCGGGATGTGCTCGAGGTTCATGGTTCGCCCTTCAAACGGCAAGGCGCATGTCCATGCGCCCCTACAAGGTCAATACACGTAACGGTGTCGGCTGATTTCCTCGTCTGGATGCTCAGTGAAATACACGGCTTCGGCTTTGCGCACCGCGATAAAACTTTGCGCCAAACCACCCAAAGCCGCCAGTAGCACTTTATCTTGCTCGAGGTTCGCAATGGCTTGCATCAGATTTCCAGGAAGTTGGGTGATGCCTCGAGATTCTCGTTCAGCCTCCGACATTGATCCTGGCGCAGTTTGCAGGGGGTCGCCAGGCTCGAGTTTACGCTTTATCCCGTCGAGCATTGCGGCAATCAAGCCTCCGAGGGCGATGTACGGATTGGCGCTGGCGTCGCAGGTTTTCAGTTCAAAATTGGTGCTTTTGCCATTCAAATCGGCGCTCGGCAGCAAATGAGTGCTTGCCACGCGGACACTCGCCTCGCGGTTGTCCAAACCGTAACAGGCATACGCGCCCGCCCACCAGCCAGGTTGCAAGCGCTTGTACGAATTCACGCTCGGCACAGTCAGGGCGCACAACGCGGGCAGATGCTCGAGCACCCCCGCAATGGCGTGATAGGCAAGTTTGGAGAGTTTGATCGGGTCGCCAGCGTCAAAAAACGCGTTCTTGCCATCTTGCCAGAGCGAAACGTGCAAATGACAGCCACTGCCCGTACTCTCGAGGATGGGTTTTGCAGCAAACGAGGCTTTGAGTTTGTGCTGGGCGGCAATGCCTTTAACAATCGTTTTAAAAATAACTTGTTGGTCGGCGGCTTTCACCCCCATGCTCGGGGCAATGCTGATCTCTTGCTGTCCCGTACCAGCCTCGGGATAGTACATTTCGGGCGTCAACCCCGCCGCCTCGAGCGCATCGAGGATTTCGTCAATCACCAGTTTTGAACTTTCAAACGCGTCAAGCGTCGCGTAATTGCTCGAGTCGAGCGGCGTGTCATCAGGGTTAAACAAGAAAAATTCGTTCTCAAAACTCGAGAAAACCTCAAACCCAAGTTGTTGCGCCGCCAGCAATTGTGATTTTAGAAAGGTGCGCGGACAATGCACCCAAGCTTCGCCCGCAACCGTCACCATATCGCCCAAAACCATGGCGCTTTCGGGGGCAAAGGG
>JANLWR010000556.1:0-1988 GCA_031364625.1 Deinococcales bacterium
GGGGGTGGAAAGGGTATGTTTCGGAACGACCAGCGGGAACGAAGACGATGAGTTTAGGATTGCGAAGGTTTTATGACTTGTACCAAGGTTGGTCACTGCTCAGGGTTCAGGATGTGTGCAAACCGTAGCGCTGGCGGGAGAGAAGGGTTGGGGATGAGCGACCATGCCCGTTAGGTGCACGTATATGGTCAAGAGAGAGGGGACAGAACAATTGCTGACCTTGTGTCTAGGACTATAAAAAATTCTACCTGCCGCCACATTCCAAACCAAAAAAACAAAAACTCGAGCAATCCCAAACATCAGGAGTTCCTCGAGCCTATTGACCTTGTGTTTTGCGTGTTAAACCCTAAACAACCCCTGCGCCTCTTTCAAAATTCCAGCCACCACCCCAGCGTTCAACGCCTCGCTGTAAAGCCGCAAAACGGGTTCTGTTCCCGACGCCCTGAACAAAACCCAGGCATTGTCGTCAAGTGAGAGTTTCACGCCGTCTTTGCTCGAGCGGCTCTGAATTTTGTGCCCCGCGAACTCCTGCAAACCCTCGAGTTTGTGGTCGAGGTCTGCCTTGCTGATCGGTTGGGTCAATTTTAAATCCACGCGGTCATAGGCGTGCAGCGTGTCAGATTCGCGCTCGAGATCGGCAAAAATCTCGCCCAAGCCCTTGCCGCTCGCCGCCACCGCCTCGAGCAACAACAGTGAATTCAACAAACCATCGCGTTCGGGAATATGTCCTTGCACGCCCAAACCGCCGGATTCCTCGCCGCCCATCAAAACATTGCCCTCGAGCATCGCGTCGGTAATGTACTTAAAACCAATCGGGGTCTCGAGCACCTCAAGTCCGCGCCCTGCTGCCATGCGGTCGATCATCTGGGTGGTCGAGACGGTTTTCACGACCCGTCCACGCAAGCCCTTGCGGTACAGGTGATCGAGCAGCACACAAAAAATCTGGTGGCTGCTGAAATACCCGCCGCCCGGCAGCACCGCTCCAACCCGGTCGGCATCGCCGTCGGTGACGGTTGCCACGCTGAGGCTTGGTTCGGAGCGCATGAACTGCATTAACACTTCCAAATTTTGGACAATCGGTTCTGGGTTGACGCCGTAAAACATTGGGTCGGCAACGCCGCGCACATTGATCACTTTCAGTTTTAAATCGGCGAATTGCACAAAACGCCCGAGATAACCCGCGCCCGCGCCGCCCATGGCGTCATGAAACAACGTCCCAGTAAAACCGCGCAACACGTCCAAATCGAGCAATTTGGCAATATCTGTAAAGTATGCCGTGTCAGGCTCGAGGTTTTGGATGCTGTGAAGCGCTGGGTCAAATTCTGGGATCGGTTCGAGTTGCTCGAGTTCGGCTTCGATGGCGAGAACGATGGCTGGGGTGGCGCTGCCGCCGTAATCGCCTTTGATTTTGTAACCGTTGTAACCCGCCGGATTGTGCGAGGCGGTGATCATCACGCCGCCGCCAGCATTTAGGTGTTTGACCGCGTGGGACAGTACGGGCGTTGGCACAAAATTGTTGGTCAGGAACACTTCAATGCCGTTGGCTGCCATGACCCGGGCGGCGGTTTGGGCAAACATCCGACCTGCAAAACGGGTGTCGTAGCCGATGACGACTCGAGGGTTGCCCTGTTTTTTTAAATCCCGTTTTTTTAAATCCTGTTTTTTTAGATACTGGGCGTGGGCTTGTGCCACCAATGCCACGTTGGCGGTGGTGAAGTCTTGGGCGATCAAGGCTCGCCAGCCGTCTGTTCCAAATTTGATCACACTCATGGTTTTTTCCTTTGGATTTTATGATTAAAAGTTGTCTTCAAGCCTTCATCAAAAGCTTGCCCGTAAACATCGGTTGGCGCGAGGCTTGGACGGGTTGTTTGAGGGAATTGAAATTTGGTTTGGCGCGTTCCGCAATTTCATCGCTGAAGACAATCGCCATCGATGTCACCACACCGGTCAACTCGAGGATCAAACGCACGGTGTCGGACACGCCCGTG
>JANLWR010000563.1:0-1939 GCA_031364625.1 Deinococcales bacterium
CGAGGCGCTGCTGGAATGGATTGGGAAAAATCCTGGACAGTTTACCTACAACACGCCCGACACAGGCGGAAGTGGCAATGCTTTTGTGACTCGGGTTTTAAAGCTTGGGCTTGAAGCCAAAGATGCGACGACCTTTGAGACGGGTTACGAACCCGCACTCATCAACCAATGGGACAAGGGTTTTGACACCCTCAAAAAACTGTCGCCAAACTTGTACAACGGTGGGCAATACTCCAAGAACAACGCCGAGACGATTCAGTTGCTTGCCAAGGGCGCGATCAACATGGGTCCAGTCTGGTCAGATCAAGGTTTGTCGGCGCTCAAGCAAGGCATCCTGCCCGAGAACATCAAACTGGTGCAAATCAACCCGCCATTCAGCGGTGGTAGTTCGTACTTGGGCGTTGCGGCAGACAGCCCGAACAAGCTCGAGGCGATGAAGTTCTTGAACTGGGTGCTCAGCGAGGAAGCCCAAGCCGTGATCGTAGACAAGATGAACGGTTACCCTGGCGTCAAAATCACCGCCATGCCCGTTGACGTTCGCAAGAAATTCGGTACCATCGCCAAGAGCTTTAGCTTTGGTTTCTCGAGCAAATTCGGTGCGGACATGAACCGATTGTGGTACGAAAAAATCGCTGGCACCCCGCAACCACAGCGTTAAACCGTGAATTCTACCTCCTCTTCTTCTCCCTCCCCTGCCGCCCGAGTTTTCGGGCGGTCAGTCCGTTCTTGGCGCGAACCCGTGCTGGGCTTGCTGCTGGTCTTGCCGCCAATTTTCGTTTTGATCTTACTGGTCTTGTACCCCGCACTCGAGGCACTGCGGTTCTCGCTGGGATTTGTGCCAGCCGACAATCCCACCTACGCCAGCGGTCTTGATCTGGTGAACAGCAAGACTGGCTCGCTCGAGGTTTTCAAGAAACTTTTTGCCAGTTCGTTCTTCTCAAGTAACCTGATATTGACCTTACGGGTTTCGTTCGTTTCAGTGCTTCTGCTGGTCTTGGTCAGTTACCCACTGGCGCTGTTCGCACGTTTTGGGCGTGGCAAACTGGCGGGGGTGGCTCGAGTCTGGTACCTGCTGCCAATGTTCGTTCCTGTGGTGATTGCCACCTATGCCCTGATCACGTTTTTTGGTGACAACGGCTGGCTCGAGGCGATTCTTGGCGCGGTTAGTATCCCGTACCATTCGGTGATTCGTCAAGAGGCTGGCATCGTGCTCGGTCACGTCTGGGTCGGCGTGCCGTTTGCGGTCTTGATGCTCTCGAGCGGATTGGACGGCATCTCGAACGAAAGCATCGAGGCGGCGCGAGATCAGGGCGCGAACGCTTGGGTGGTGTTCTGGCGCATTCTTTTGCCGCTTAACATTGTGCCGCTCCTTATTATCATGACCTTTTCGTTTATCGGCGTGTTTGGCAGTTACACCGTGCCGTACATGCTCGGACCGAGCGCCCCGCAAATGCTGGGGGTCAGCATGGCACTGAACTTTGGCGCGTTCAGGCAACCACAACAAGCCGTGGCGATGGCGGTGGTCAGTTTTGTCTTTTGTGCCTTTGCGGGTGCGCTCTACGTCTGGTCGACCACTCGAGGAAGAAAATCGTGAAACTGACCTGGTTTCTCGAGCATCCCGCATTAAGGCGTGCGGTGATGTTGTCCTTTATATTGGCGTTCGGTGCATTCCTGATTTTGCCGCTCGTGACTCTGCTGCTCTGGGCGTTTGCGGATCGCTGGTTTTTCCCGAACCTTGTGCCGCAAGTTTGGGGTTTCAAATGGTGGGGCTGGATTCTCGAGAACACCGACATCACCAAAGCCGCCCGTTGGAGTTTTTTGATTGCGCCTACCGTGACGCTGCTTTCGGCGGTGATTTGCTTGCCTGCCGCCTACGCCTTCGCACGGTTTGAATTCCCGTTCAAACGTTTTTTGTACGTGGCACTGCTCGCCTCGAACG
>JANLWR010000652.1:0-5558 GCA_031364625.1 Deinococcales bacterium
CCTGCTCTTCGCGCAATTTTTGCTGTGATGCCAAGATGATAGCCGTGTCAGGTGTGACGTTCACGCTCGAGCTAGCCGATGGTGAATTAGAAACCACGGGCGACGGCGTAACCGCAATCGGATTTTGAGACACGATAGAAACGCTCGAGGGCGACGGCGACGGCGTGACCGCAGGCGTAGCAAAAACGGCAGGCACAAACGGCTTGTCTTTGGTTAAGACGCGTTCGCCCGGCTTCTTAAGCAAAAAGTACGCCCCGAGTCCAAGCCCGACCAGCGCCACACCGCCAAAGATGTAAATTTCTGAATCCTTCATACAACCACCGTCCCGTGATAACGCCAGTCTCCACCGTTGCCCAAGTGACTCAAATCGAGCGCTGTAGGCACGAAATCCACTTTGGGAAGGTTCAAAACATCGGCAACCGTGACCGAAACCGTTGGAGTTTGCGCCTTGATGTTGGCTTTGGCGGCGCTGCCTGGTTTTCTTTTCAGGACAAACCAAGCCCCACCCGCCACAACCGCCAAGGCAAGCACTCCGAAAGTGATTTTAGCGGCAGTTTTCACACAAACCTACTTCTTGAGCGCCTGAAATGCCACGAAACCAACGACCAAAACCACCAAACCCCCAAGGGCATACATGGCAAGTTTTTGAAAGTTTTCACCGTCCGTTTTGGACTTCATGGCAGCATAATTTGCCGACAGAATTGCGGCATTTGCCTGTTGTTCCTTGATTTTGTCCGCCTCTTTTTCCTGATCGGTGTAAACCAAGCTGCCCACAAAACCGAGAATTGCGCTGATCGGGTCCATTAGAAATTCCCCCCGCGCAAGGCTTTCTCAACAGCAACATTTGAGGCTTGAATGTCGTCAATTTCAATCGGTGCAAACTTGGTCGGAATCATCAAATCATGCTGAGCATCGGCGGACCATTCGACCAGCGAGTTACTGCGAACCTCGAGCGAAATTCTGAACTGAGAAATCAGTGGAACATCGTTTGCGGTTGACAACTGCATGGCGCTTCGATCATTGGATTGATCCGTCTCGTGAAGATCTCGGAACGGTTTACCAAAAATCTTGCCGCCCGTGATGTCCGAACCCACAGGGCGATACCCGAACAATTGAATCTCACCCGTTCCAGGCAAGAAAAACACTTTGACCCTGTTCGTGCCTGGCACTTTGGTAATGGTGATGACACCCGTCACAAAGTTTGCGTTGGTAATCGGGGTTTTCGTCCAAGTCACACCTGCGTCGCTCGAGATGAACGCCGCCAAGTCAGGATGTTCAGTTGTCGGGAAAGGGTTCGCAGCTCGAGTGCTTTGCACGGTTTTGTGACCAGCCGCGCCCAAACCAACAGCAACGAAAACCGTCGCATCGGGCGCAATGGCAATTTCGTATTTGGCTTTGATGTACATGCGGAGCGGTTTGGCACGCTCGAGCACCAAACCAAAACCAAGCGGAACATCGTAATTTGCAACTCGAGAAGGGAAGTTTGCTTGTTGAATTTCGCCCACGGCAAAGTCCAACCACGTTAAAATTTTGCTTCGTGCTGGTGCGGTAGCTCTGAACATTTTTTAGCCACCCTTCCTTAAGAGAATTCTTCGACATCGAATTGCGCGTAACTCTTTGTCCAGTCAATAACATCGGGTCCTTCAACTTCGAGAATCAACTGTGCAATTTCTTTGAAACGCAAAGAATCCGCGTCCAGATCGGTGCTGTTCGCAATGGTGCTTTTAAAATCATCGTTGCGCTGTTGAACGCTCGAGATTTCACGCCAAATGCTGTAAGGCAGAGCGCGACGCGTTTCAGCGTCTTCCTTGCCTGGGCTTCTGGTACGAATCTTAATGATCGAAGCGCCTGAAATTCGGATGCCCGCCGCCGTGTTGAGGTCAAGAATCAAGTGAAAGCCCTTGATTGGCTGCCCTTTAACCAACGTGCGGTTCAAAATGTCATAAACCGTACCACGCGGGACGGTCATCACAAAGATTTTTGTTGCCACGTTCACAACGTTCGGATAGACCGAAACGATTTCGGGTCTTGACTGGCTCGAGATGGTTGTATTTTTTGCCATGATTCAACTCACTTTCTGGCTGGGGCGACCAGCACAGGGAAAAGGTCTTGCAGGATTCGAGCCAAACTGACCGCCGAAACGCCAAGCATGACGTACTGCAAATTGGCGATAAACATTGGACTGCCCTTTTTGGTGAACTCAATCACCGCAACGGGCGCAACAATCAACGCCAAACGCATCAACGTGCGGTTCATGGCTGCCTGCTGATTCGGCACGTTCTTCTTGGCTTTGTAATCGGCATCAGACACGATGATGTTTGAGCCGTTCACCTCCACCGCCCAACCGAACGCGGCGCGGTTCATGGGGATGATTTGCTTCTCAGCAAAAGCCAACGCCACAGCACCACCAGCCACAGACCACACACGCGAATCTGTCAGCAATTGAACGATGTTGCCATCTGGCTTCGAGAGATAATCAGGTGTCATAAGTCTCCTGTAGAAAAAAGAATTTTCATCACCGTTCAACATGCACCCGACCACCGCACCCAAAGAAGCTCGAGATGCTGCCGTTAATCACGCAACATCTCGAGCTATTGAATTGCTGTTTTAGGTGTGGGTTAAGTAATTTTCTCGAGTTTGAACGTGCGCCCAAGCCGTTTGTAAACCCAAGTTTCGCCGCGCAAATAATCACAAACCACGTACTCGCCCCCGAGTTTTTGGGCTGGAATTGGACGCTGTAAGGTCATCGGGTCGGGAATGTTTGCGCCCATGTTCAGCAACGCTTTTCGCTGATTCGGTTCACTGGTCGGGAACACGACCAGGCGCGTGATTTGAATACGCGCCGCCATATCCGTGGTGTCATTGTCACCCGCGCCAAAACGTTGATCTATTTTCACCAGATCAATACCGAATTTGCGCCCCTCAGCCTCGAGCCTCTTCGCCCAGAAGCCCATGCGGTGCTTCCTGAGAACCAAACGCGCCTCATCAATCACCACCACACATTCACACTGGCTCGTGTCCATCTTGCCCAGTTCCCAAATGGCTTGAAACAGTTGCTCGAGAAACAAAAACTTTTCAGGAGAGTCAACGCCAGGGATTTCAAAATGAACCCAACCATACGCCCGAATTAAAGCCATGAGTTTCTTGGGTTCAAACGACTTTTTCAACTTCTCGAGAGACACATACTCTTTGTGATTCGCAAACTCTGAAAGCTGACTGGTCGAGTTGATAATCACGCCAAACCGCGCCCGAGGTTTGTAAGACACAATTAAGCGCCGCGCATATTCGGTTTTGCCCGAACCCGACGCGCCCACGATCAACCAATTTTGTGACTGCCGACTCACCCCGCTTTAGGCAAGATGAGCCAAACCGCCCAAGCTGCCAACCCAACCCCTAACGCAACTCGAGTCACCGCGCACTTGCGGCACACTGTGCTGTTCGGCTTGCCCAACTCCCAAGCGATCACGCCAGAGTTATACGCTGTGAAGCCCAAAGCCGCCACGGGAAAGGCATTTGTCACGAACTATCCCTTTGGTTTGATGCGGCAGTGGTCTTAAAGAACTCAATCGGGTTCCGAAAATACTTTCGCACTTGCGCCAACGAAAAACCACCAGGGCGCGGAAAGAACCGACCATGCGGCAAGGGTTCGTCAATCAAATCAAAATGCAAATGCGTGTTATCAGTCCCACTCGAGCCGATAAGCCCGATAAGCTGCCCTTTTTTGACAAGCTCACCCGTTTTAACAAAACGTTGCTTTAAATGCGCGTAACGCGATTTTAGATTGTTCTGAAATTGAGGGTGCTTAATGATGACCATGTGACCATAACCACGATAAAAAGGTGTCAGCAACGGACAGCTTGACTCTTGCACAACACCGTCAGCAATCGCCCAAACCGCCTGACCCAAACCTCGAGCGTTATCTATACCGATGTAATCCAGCCCCGTGTGATAGCCGTAACCTTTTCGGTACGGGTTCGCACGATTGCCGTAAACGCCCTCGAAACCAATGATGATTCTCGAAATCACACGATCAACGGGGAAAATAACTTCCCTCGAGAACGCACTTGCATTTACTACTGGCTCAGACGGCTTGAGCATTGTCGCCTTCCGTACCAGCACCAAAGCCCCAACTGCCATCAAAGCCACTGTTAACAGCAGCAGGCTCGACGGTTTCTGCTGAGGTACTTGAACCATACTTTGCTCTTTTCTGCCACACAAAGAACCCTAGCGCAGCCGTACCAAGAATGACTTTCATCCAGGCAGGCATGACCCCGCCGCCGCCGCCAATGCCGTATTCTGCTAATCCGTCAGCCAAACCGGACATTTCGAGGAACATGGACAGCATGAAATCCTCGGTCAAATCCTTCTTGTAACTTTCTGCCACCTCGGGCGGCAAACCCATGCTCGAAAGCAGTGCAACCATGCCGAGAATCTGTTGATTGGTCATGGCTGGGGGCGGCGGTGCTGGTGGTGTCGTTTCAGGCGTTGGACCAACATTTGAAATTGCATCATCCAAGCTCAAAATATCTTGCTCGAGCGCTGGGTCGTTCGCAAGATTGGTCAAGTTTTTTTCGTTCATGACTCAACCGCCACAGCCACAGAATCGCGTCCATCGGCAAAACCAAGCGCAAAACCTCGAGCATAAGCATCAAACATATCCTCGAGTTGCAATTCGGGTTTGGAAGGCAACACAGCAGCTACCGTAGTCAGCAGAATTACGCCCATCAGACCAAGGTTAATGAATAAATCCAGATGCTCGTTTTTCATACTTCAACCACCCTTAAATTATTTCTTTGCACAGGAGGATTTGAGACAGGTACGGGCGCTTTATCGTTCGGCATTGGATTGACAGGTTTAGCCGCGCCACGTTGAGACAGCGCAACACCACCCATCAGCAGCAAACCCGCCGCCAGAACACCACCAAGCACCACAAACGGATTGATACCTCGAGCGGAGGTTTTTTCGGGTTCAACCTTTGAGTTGGCTTTGGGCGTTTGAATGGCAGGTTTGCCAGCATCAGGGACAATAGGATTTTCCTCGAGTAACTGCTGACTCGCAGGGTCTAACTCGAGGTTCTTGGGTTGCGCTTTTGGTACCGGCGCAACTGGCTCGAGCGGTTGTTCTGGCATTGGTGCAGGTTCGGGCGGAGTAGGGCTTTCTTCGGCTTTGACAAATTTGCCGTTTGCTGCTCGAGCCGCCTTGAGGCGATCTTGCATGTTCATGCTTTGCGCCTGCCCTTAAACTCACCATTGCCCGGGTCAGATTGCAAGTCCGTAAAATCATCCTTAACCGCATCTCGAGCCGTGGAAACGCCGCCCCCAACATCTCGGGCAAGTCCTCTGGTTTGCTTTGTCAACGTGGTTGCGAATAAGAAAAGACCCGCAAGAGCTACGTATAACCAAGGATTTGTAAACTTTTCAACCACGACGCCGACGCCATTACTTTGAGACGGTAATGCTACCGCGCTTCCTGGTGTGGGTTTTCCAATTGCTGGAGGGATAAGCCCACCAGTTGCGGCGCTGATGGCGTTCTGCACACCGTTCGCTGTACCATCGGCA
>JANLWR010000365.1:0-1921 GCA_031364625.1 Deinococcales bacterium
GACGGCATTTGGCGCGGCATTTGCTCGAGGTGGCATTTGCTACTGGGCGTTTTGAGGACAAGATTGTGATTGCCACGATTTACCATTGGCATTTTGATCTCGAGGGGACGGGTTTGACAACGTATGCGTACCGCAAGTTGCTCGAGCGCCTTTACACTGGTGTTGGAATGCAGGTTTTTAAGACCGATGATCCCGAGTTGGATTTTCCTGGGAACAGTTTGATGGCAAGAATTGGACCAAATGCGGCACCGGAGTTGATTGCCGAATTCGAGCGTTTGCGGTTTTTGGGGGTCAAATGAACACGGCTTTTGTCTTCTCGAGCGCGGAGCTGCGTTACGATTTGGGTCAGCACCATCCGTTTAAAGCGATTCGTCCTGAGGCGGTGAAAAGTCTGCTCGAGCTATCAAATTTGCTGGTTGCCAGTGACGTGTTTGAACCCGAAATGGCGAGTCTTGAGGCGTTGTCAGGCGTTCACAGCAAGGCTTATCTAGCTAGGGTCATGCGGGCTTCTCGGGGTGAAGATGTTGCCGACAGCCTCGAGTACGGCATTGGCACGTCGGACACCCCAATTTTTGCTGGAATGCACGAGGCGACCAGTTTGGTTGTGGGCGGGACGTTGCTGGCGGCAGAATTGGTGGCAACTGGCAAATACGCTCGCGCTCTAAACCTGGCGGGCGGTTTGCATCATGCGCAGGGCAACAAGGGCGGCGGCTTTTGCGTCTATAACGATCTGAGTGTGGCGATTTCGTATTTGCGATCCCAAGGTTTGCGGGTCGCATATTTGGACATCGACGCGCATCACGGCGACGGTGTGCAATGGATTCATTACGATGACCCAAACGTTTTGACCATCTCTTTTCACGAGACGGGGCGTTATCTGTACCCAGGCACGGGTTTTGTTTACGAACTCGGGCGAGGTGAAGGTCTTGGCACAAGCTTAAATGTGCCGCTCGAGCCTTATACCCAGAACTCGAGTTTCCTGGAGGCACTAGACCGTGTGCTCGAGCCTGCCTTGGCTTGGTTTAAACCCGATGTTTTGGTGTTGCAGGCGGGTGCGGATGCGCATTTTTTTGATCCACTGGCAGATTTGGCGTTAACGCTGCCTGGCTATCTCGAGTTGTTCAAACGGATTGTGCAGTACAGTGATCGTTTTACCAATGGGCGGATTGTGGCGACTGGAGGCGGGGGTTATGCCACTTGGACGGCTGTACCACGGGTTTGGGGAAGCCTTTATGCCGCCCTCAGCGCTCAAGAATTACCGTATCGACTTCCCAAAGCCTGGCTAAACCTCTGGCAACCACACTCGAGCGAGGCACTTCCCGAAACCTTAATTGATCCCGAACCTGACATCCCTCGAGCATCTGAAATCAATGCGCAAAACTCGAGAACCGTCACGCAACTTCTCGAGTTGTGGTCTGGGATTGCAAAATCTAAAGTTTGAACGATAAGCCATCTGGCTTAAGCCAATGCTTTCACCTCGAGATACTTGCAATTTGCAACTATTTCATGTATAAATTATCTCGTTGTGAAATTACCTCCTTTTAGCCTCACCTCCCTCGAAGCCCAACAAACCGCCTCCACCCGCATGATGGACGCATGGTGGTCACTTGGACAAGTCATGAAACGCCACGTTGTCCCCGTCCTCCAACGGGAGCACAACATGGACTTTGGTGATTTTATGGTTTTAAGTGCCATAGATCGCGGTGCAAATTACCCAACCGAACTGTGCAGCCTGACCACGATTCCAGCCAGTGGCATCTCGAGGATGCTCGAGAACCTGACCAAACTCGAGATTGTCAAACGCACGCTCGACACCGAAGATTCCAGACGGGTTCGCATCGAAATCACACCCAAAGGTTACGAAGCGCTGGCTGCCGCTCGAGAAACCATGCTCGGCATGATCGAACAAGGACTTGCGACC
>JANLWR010000370.1:0-2892 GCA_031364625.1 Deinococcales bacterium
CGCGTCTGGCTCGAGCCTAACCCTGGCGGCTCGAGCGTCTGGCGTGCCTCGGTGCTCGACTCGAGCAGTCAAGAACGCTGGTATTTCTCGAGCGCAGATCGGTTGGCAGTATTTTTGTACGAGGTGGGAGACAGTAAACCTGATGTCAACTTTGAGCCTCAAGATTCAATCTGAACGCGAATCTTGGGAAGATAGGCTTTTTTAGTGCGTCACGGCTTTAATCAGTTCGCGGAAACCAAACCGACCATTGTCGCTCAAGTCCTTGCGCGGTCTGAAAGAACGAAACAAGAAACTCGAACGGTCAGCCAACATCAGTCCCACAAAAGTTTCTGCCACGATTCTGCCACCCACCGGACCGAGGCGCATTGGGGAGACTTGCGCACCTTCAATCTTTCCGTCATGAACCTTAAAGGCGCTCGAGATTGCCTCCGCCAAAATATAAGTGAACAATGGCGCTTTACCCGCAAAACCCGGGGCGACCTCGGTGATGGACTCGGTATCTTCGGGTTCGCCGGTGGCTTTGCCGATCAAAATTTGCGCATCACTTAAAGGCTTTGCACCCATTGCCCGTGCCACGTCCTGACCGGAAGGCAGTCCGAACTGCACGGCTCGGAGGAGGCTGCGCTTGACGAGCACATTTGGTCCAGCACCCGCCGCCCCGGCAGGCAGTAAGCTGAGTGGAAACACCAAAGAGTTGTCCATCCTGTAAGCGACCTGGGGTCGTCCGACTTGGCGGGTGGCAGTCATCTGAAAGAAAAAAGACCAGTCAATCGCAAAGTTGCTTGGGGTCGGTCTGAATCCTCCAAGGTCGAGGTTTGGATCGCTACTGAGCGAAAATACGGGCAAGCGATTGGTCACGCTCGAGTTGATACGGTAAATGGGTCGAACCATCGAATGACCAAATCGGTAGGCGGCAACGCTGAATTCTACAGGCATGTTCATGGTGCATGGGTTGTAAAAACGGATTCGTGGTCGAGCTTGACGAACATCAAGTGAGGGCAGTACCGCTCTGAGGGTGCGTTCACCGACGATGGTTGGTAAAAAATCAGTCAGCACCGCCCACTGGTAATGAAAACGAACCTGGCGCTGTGCCTGGGCAAAGATTCGGTTGCTGTCCCAACTGGGATGAGACTTCGCAACCCGATCAGCCATCAGGTTGTGAAAACGCAAAAAGATTTCATGCAGCCCAGAAACAATCCGGTTTTCATCGTTGCGTGGATCACCAAGCACTGCCTGCCCGTTCGCATCCCTTGGCAAATCAACCGCACCGTCATCGCCGTTGCCAAAGAGTTTCGCCCCAAGCAAAAGGTGAATACCATCGGGTTGATAGAGCTGACTCGAGCCGCTGGGTCCCAAACCATAAACCGAATCAAGATCAAAAGCTGGTGTGCGAAGGTTGGGAAACGTATAAGGATCAACCGGTGTCACCAAGTCGTCGTTGCGGTTGGTCAAGGTCAGATCATGGTCAATAAACTGCCCGACGTAAGTGTAACCAGCATCAATGGCATCGTTCTCCTCATCATCGACTTCGCCCTCTGGTGTGGGATCAGCCTCTTCGGCTGCCATGGTTTTATTGGCGAGCAGGTCGAGATCGGCGGTTGCCCAGGTGGCAGCAGGAAGGGCGGGAAACATCCTGCCAAAACGTTGATTCACCGCACAATTCACCACCGACTGAATCGCCGCAAGCTGTTCTGGTTCGGGTTGCGACAGATCCACTTCGGTATCGCTCGAGTCACCCGAGGGCGACTGGTTGCAACCTGTGACGAGAAAAAGTGTGATGCACAAACACCAGACAGAACGCTGAATCAAACCAAACTTGGACAACCAGACCATTTGAGACATAACATCCTCCAATTTGAGTTTGCTGACAAAAACATCAACCCTCTTCACGGCAAACGTCAAGAATCTGGAAGGTTACTTTTTGGTCAACAGCGTTTGGCAGCCCAACACGGACAAATCGATTTTCGTTCGGTAGCCGAGACTTGAAGCGCAAGAACAATCGAATCTCAGGACAGTGGCACTCTAAGGACAAATGACATGAAATTCTTAAGCAAATAATTAGAATTATCGCTTGATACCAGTGTTAAAACCAAAAAATGAAGTTGATAATTAGAATTAATATCAATAATTCGCAATTAAACTCGTAGGTATTAACCTTATCTTTATTGACATTTAGTCTCTACTTCTAAAATTAACATCATTGTCGTCACAATCAAATCTAGGTTTCATAAATTCTAAATAAAATAAGTCATTTATTGTCGTAAAACTCAGAACTCATTTGCATTTAAAGTAAAGCTTGCAAAACTAAAATCTTAATACTCGTATCAAATTTTCGACTCACACGCCAAACCCTGCGTGCTGCCCATCGCGCCAATTAGCGCTGGTACTTCCAGGACAGCATTTTCCCGCCCTGGTAAGGCATTACCCCATGAAAAACCCGAGAATCGGAGTCAAACACGAGCGGTAAAAAAATTTTGTCACCTTCCCAGAGCGGCAACGTCCATGCGGGGTTTGAAGCCATCGAAATCCCGCTGAACTCTCCTGATCCCTTCCGCTCAATTGAAACGCTCGCCAAGCGCGTTCCGGCAGGCGTGCTTGCCGGTGCAGGCACGGTGCTGACCCCTGCCGATGCGCAGCGCCTTTACGATGCCGGTGGCCGGTTGATGGTGACGCCGAACGTCGATCCGGATGTGATCCAAAAGTGTGTAGCCCTTGGCATGGTTTCCATGACCGGTGTCTTCACCGCCACTGAAGCGCTGCTCGCCCTGAAATCCGGCGCGTCGGCGCTGAAATTCTTCCCAGCAAGCGCGCTTGGGCCCTCCGGCGTCAATGCCATACAGGCAATCTTGCCAAGAGGAACGGTGGTCGGCGCGGTCGGCGGTGTCGGTGATG
>JANLWR010000680.1:0-1811 GCA_031364625.1 Deinococcales bacterium
TACGACAAGACGGCTTACTGGGTGGTGTCTTGTATTTCGATGCCCAATTTGACGATGCGCGTTTGGCGTTGACCCTCGCCCGAACCTTGGTCGATTTGGGCGGCACGCTCTTAAATTACGCGCCCGTCACGGGTTTACTGAAGCAAAACAACCGCATTTCTGGCGTGGGTGCAAGGGATTTGGAATCGGGTGAAACCTTTCAACTCGAGGCTAAAGTTGTCATCAATGCGACTGGCGTTTACGTCGATGCCGTGCGTGAAATGGACGAACCTGGGGTGGCAAAAATGGTCTCTCCAAGTCAAGGTTCACATCTGATTGTAGACCGCGATTTTCTGGCTGGCGATCACGCTTTAATGATTCCCAAAACCGATGATGGGCGCGTATTGTTTGCCGTGCCGTGGCATGAAAAAGTAATTCTGGGAACAACTGATAATGCCGTGGACACGCTCGACCTCGAGCCGAAACCCAAAGATGAAGAAATTGATTTTATCCTGCGCACCGCAGGGCGTTACCTGAGCCGCAAACCAAGCCGCGACGACGTTCGAGCCAGTTACGCGGGGTTGCGCCCGTTGGTCAAAGCCGAGGGTGCAAGTTCGACCAAAGCCCTCTCGAGGGATCACACGATTCGAGTCTCGAGCACGGGTTTAATCACGATTACGGGCGGAAAATGGACGACCTACCGCAAGATGGGCGCGGATGTCATCAACCGTGCGCTCGAGGTTGGGGCGTTCGCTGCGAAACCCTCAAACACTGAAAACTTAAAACTTCACGGTCACAGCTTGGAGCTTCAAGCCGAACCATTTCAAGTCTACGGTTCTGACTCGAGCGCTGTAAAAACCATGCCTGGCAATGACGTTAAACTTCATGCCCGTTTGCCGCACCTCGAGTCTCAAGTGCGTTATGCCGCCAGGTTTGAACTCGCCCGAACCATCGAAGACGTGCTTTCACGGCGCACCAGGGCTTTGCTGCTCGATGCCAAAGCCAGCCTGGAAGCTGCGCCGAGGGTGGGCGAGATTTTATCCGAAGAACTCGGTTACTCGAGCGACCAGATTGCAGTTCAACTCGAGCAGTACAGACAAATTGCTGCGGGTTACATCCTGACTTAAAACTTCATGCAAGTTAAGTATCAAAAGACTAGACTCGAGTTTACCCAAAATCAGCCAGCCTGCATTTGAGAGGAATCATTTCGTGAGCATCCAACAGGTTTTTCAAAGGAATTCATGACGTTAACGCTCGAGCACATCAGCAAAAATGTTGGTGCTGACACGCACTTGTACGACTTGAGTTTAAACCTCGAGCCTGGGTTGAACGTGTTGCTTGGACCGACGCAGGCGGGTAAAACATCGATCATGCGGATTATGGCGGGACTTGATAAACCGACCCTAGGACGGGTTTTGATTGATGGGCGCGACATGACGGGTGTGGCGGTACAAAAACGCTCTGTCGCATTCGTGTATCAACAATTTGTAAATTACCCGTCGTTCACGGTTTTTGACAACATCGCCTCACCCTTGCGGTTAAAAGGCTCGAGCCAGGACGAGATCAAAAAACAAGTCCAAAGCGTTGCCGAAATGATGCACATTGACCACCTGTTAGACCGTTTGCCTGTGGCGCTTTCGGGCGGGCAGCAACAACGCACCGCCATTGCTCGAGCGCTTGTCAAGCAAGCCGATTTACTGCTGCTTGACGAACCACTGGTCAACCTCGATTACAAATTGCGCGAAGAGTTGCGTGCCGAAATGCTCGAGATTTTCACGCGGCGCAATTCGATTGTGGTCTATGCAACCACCGAACCGCTCGAGGCACTAATG
>JANLWR010000705.1:0-2086 GCA_031364625.1 Deinococcales bacterium
ACGGCGCAGACGTGGCTTCACGAAGTTGCTCGAGGTCATGCGTTACCCACAATTCAGCGATCCCACCGACGCCAAGCGTAGTGAAACTCGAGAGGCGCACCAATCGCGGTGCTCGAGCCGAACTGGGTTTGGTCATGACCATGCAAGCCTCCTTCACCGAACTTTGCATCACAGCACAACCTCGAGTTTGCCACGGATGAGTAATTCACGCCCAAAATTGGTAATGTCACCCGCGCCCATCGTCACAATCACATCATTGTCGCTGGCATTGATGAGTAAAAGCTCGAGCACGTCTTCACGGCGCGAAAAATACTTGACAGCAACGTGACCGTCAGAAATCATTTTTTGTTCGATTAGACCCGAGTGAATGCCTTCGATGGGTTTTTCGCCAGCGCCGTAAATGTCGAGCAACATGACTTCATCGGCGTGCATTAAAGCCTGAGCAAAACGTTGCCATTCCCTGGCGACCCGCAAATAACGATGCGGCTGGAAAACAACACGCACTTTGCGACCTGTGGTTTTTGCGCCCAAAATGGCGTTCTCGACTTTGGTCGGGTTGTGCGCGTAATCGTCCACCACCAACGCGCCGTGGTACTCGCCCAGAACATCCCAACGGCGACGCGCATTTTTAAAATGCTCGAGTGCCGCCGCGTATTTTTCAAATTCGATTCCCGCACGATCTGCGACTGCCACGGCTGCCAAGGAATTGAGCACATTGTGCTGCCCTGGAACGTTTAAGGTGATTTGCCCAATATTCTTCCCGCGAATCTCGAGCGTATAAACCGCACCGCCACGCTCGAGTTTGACGTTCAGCGCACGGTAATCGCAGCCCTCATTCGTGCCGTAAGAAACAAGCGGCAGCTCCTCGAGCATTTTTTCCAAACCATCCCAGTCACGGCAGTACACGACCACATCGGCATTCTGAGCAAACTGCCTGAACGCACGGTGCAACGCCTCGAGATTGACGTGGTAGTTGTTGCGCACATCACCCTCGATGCCCACATGGTCATCTTCGACGTTGGTGATGACCGCCGTGCGCGGTTTGACGTGCTGAAAATAGGTGTCGGACTCGTCGATCTCGGCAATAAAATGCTTGCCCTTACCGTACTTGGCGTTGCCACCAATTGCCGCGACCTCGCCGCCCACCACGCAGGTCGGGTCAAGTCCGCACTGTTCAAAAACGGATGCAATCATGCTCGAGGTGCTGGTCTTACCGTGCGTGCCAACCACGCCGATGCTGTCTTTGGCGCTCATCAATTCGCCCAGCAATTCGATGCGCCGAATGACCCGCAAACCCTTGCCCCTGGCGGCAATCACCTCAGGTTCGCTGGCGTCCACCGCCGTACTTGTAACCAGCACATTAACATCGTGCGTGATGTGATCCGCACTATGACCCTCGAAAATTTCCACGCCTCGAGCCTCGAGCTTCGCAGTCAAGGCATTTTTTTTATGATCGCAACCCGAAACAACCTGACCGTCCTCGAGCAGAATATGCGCCAAACCACTGACGCCAATTCCACCAATCCCCATCAGGTGATAATGCTTTTTCATGATCTCTCCCCTAGCACTTCCAAAACCAGCGCCGCCAGTCGCTGCGCCGCGCCCGCACTCGAGGCTGCAAATGCGTTTCGGCGCAATTCCTCGAGTTTGGAAGCTTCCAAACACGTCAGAATACCCTTTTCGAGTAACCCAGGTGAATTGCTCGGGCTTAATGACTCGAGTTCCAGTGCCGATTCGGGAATCACAAACCCTGCCCCTCGAGCTTCGACACCTTGGGCGTTCTTGGTTTGATGGTCTTCACTGGCGCTCGGCAGTGGCACGAGCAGCAACGGCACGCCGTGAAACGCGGCATCGGCAATGGTGCTGAAACCTGCCCTGGTGATCGCAAAATCGGCAGCGCTAAAGGCTGCAATCGCATCAACAAATTCGGTCGTGTGATACCAAGCCGAGGTTTTGACCTCATTCAGCCGACCGCGCCCCGTTTGATGAAGCACCTGCACGTTTGTGCCCAACAGCACACGCTCGAGAATCGGTGGCAGCAGTTTATTGAGCCTAACCGAACCCTGCGAACCACCCATGATCAAAA
>JANLWR010000377.1:0-3175 GCA_031364625.1 Deinococcales bacterium
GGTCGCAAGCGTGAATTCCCGCAACGCTTCTTCATCAATTGTCACGCCCAAGCCGGGTTTATCAAAGCACTCGAGCACAGCCAGAATTTAAGTCGCAAACCCGATCTAATCTTGCAGGGCGGCGACGCGATCATGGACGCACTGCGCACCGGCAAAGGCGATGTCAAAGCGCAATGGGAGGCTTTCCAGCAAGCACTTTCCAAACACTTGCGCACCCCGATTCGTCATGCGATTGGCAATCACGATTGTTGGACTGGAGCTGGCAGCAAAAACGACCCACTGTACGGCAAAGCCTGGGCGTTGCAAGAATACAAATTGAAGACGCCATATTATTCGTTTGACGCGGGAAATTGGCATTTCATTGTGCTCGATTCGACCAACTTGGCGACACAAGATTCGCACGGCTACACGGCAAAACTCGACGACGCGCAATTCAAATGGCTCGAGAATGACCTTAAAACCACGCCTGCAAATCGTCCCGTGCTGGTCATGTCACACATTCCGATTTTGGCGGTTGCACCCTACATGGACGGCGACAACGAAACCACTGGCAATTGGGTTGTCCCCGGCGCTTGGATGCACATTGACGCCCGCCGTCTGAAAACCCTGTTTGCCGCGCACCCCAACGTGCGGTTGTGCCTCAGTGGACATATTCACTTGCAAGACAGCGCGGTTTACAACGGCGTGACTTACGCCTGCAATGGTGCAGTGTGCGGCAATTGGTGGCGCGGCAATTACCAGGAAACCAAACCAGGCTATGCTGTTGTGGATTTGTACAACGATGGGGCGTTCAACCTCGAGTACGTGCAATACACTTAAGGGCAAAAAACTTGAGCCACACGTGTAAAGAACTTAAACTCCCTTCTCTCCTGGGAGAGAAGGGCAGGGGATGAGAGGAGAACATGCAACGACTGATTCTTGTGTTTGACAGAGTGAATCCGATACAGTGAAATTCTTGCAGTACACGCCTCAGATCGGATTTTTCAACTTTTGTTCGGCACACCCGCTTCCCCAAAAGTTGCCATTTCCGTCAACGTTCTGGCTGCCGCCTCGAGCACGGGCATGGCAAGTAAAGCCCCTGTGCCTTCACCGAGCCGTAAACCGTAATCGAACAGAGGCTCGAGTTTAAGGTGCGCCAGTTGAATTTTATGTCCTGGTTCTTGCGAAACGTGGGATGCGGTCAAATATGCTTGCACCACGCTCGAGAGACCACATGCGACCAAGGCGGCAGCTCCAGCGATAAAACCGTCCACAATCACGGGAATTTTCGCGCTCGCGCCTTGCAGCATCACGCCGACCATTGCGGCAATCTCGAGTCCACCCATGACCTCGAGTGCCGCCAGTGCATCGTCGGGTTCGAGTCCTGCTTCCCGCGCATTGTCGAGCACGAGTTCGATGATTGAAACCTTCCTCGAGAGTGTCACCACGTCAATGCCCGTGCCGCGCCCCGTCACTTCGATCACGTCTTTGCCTGTTAACCACGCGGTCAGCGCGGCACTTGGCGTGGTGTTGCCGATACCCATGTCACCCACCGCCAGCAGGTTCGCTCCCGCTTCAATCGCAAGTTTGGCGGCGTTCGCCCCAGCCAGAATCGCTTGTACCGTCTCGAGCCTGGTCATGGCGGGTTCTCTGGCGATGTTGCCCGTGCCGCGTCTGACTTTGGCTGTGATCAAATCTGTATGGTCTGGCAGGTCGGCATTGACACCCACATCCAAGACAAGCACTCGAGCGTTTACAACCCGAGCAATCGCACTGACCGCCGCGCCTCCCGTCAGAAAATTTTGCACCATCGCGGGTGTCACCTCGCTTGGGTACGCGCTGATACCCTCTTTTGTGACGCCGTGATCGCCCGCGCAGACAATCACGGCTTTGCCTGCAATCACGGGTTTTTCAGTGCCGGCAATGCCCGCCAACCAAACACTGATCTCCTCGAGCCGCCCAAGCGAACCAGGTGGTTTGGTCAGTTGCGCCTGACGCATTGTTGCCCTGTCTCGAGCGCTTTGGTCTGTGGGGGTGATGCTCGAGATGAGTTGTTCAAGTTGTTCGATTTCGTTCATGGGCGAATCCTACCAGTCGCCTGTCGGGATACAATAGGGCGTGAACAACGACTTACCACTTCGTTTAACTTTTGTGCGCCATGCCGTGACCGACTGGAATCTCGAGGGACGCTGGCAAGGTTGGAGCGATGTTCCATTGGGTGAGGCTGGACGCGTTCAAGCCGCATCGTTGTGCAACAAATTGAGTGGCATCAATTATGATTTCGTGTTCAGTTCTGACCTTTCCCGCGCCATCGAAACCGCAACCCTGGCAGGATTTGAACCGATCCTCGAGCCTCGACTTCGTGAAATTCATTTTGGGAATATTGAAGGCAGGACCAATCAAGAGGTTCAAGCACATCCTGGTTTTCAAACCTGGCTTGCAGACCCGATGCACACCAAAATTGAGGGCGGCGAATCCTATTTTGATCTTCAAACCAGGGCTTTTGATTGGCTCGAGGGTTTGCCCGAATCGGGCGAAATTCTGGCATTCACGCACGGCGGCGTGGTTCACACGCTCGTCCCAAAACTCCTCGAGACAACTACGTTTGCGGGTCCTCGATGGTGGCGTTTTCAAGTGCTTCACGCCTCAATCACCAAACTCGAGCGTTGGAGAATGCCGAACGGTCAGTTTGCTTGGACGTTAACGGGTTTGAATGACACCACGCATCTCGAGAATGTGTTTGCCGAAAGATAGGGGTTTGTTCGTAGGAGTGCATGTTGCCACGCCCTGAAGTACAACGATTTTGAAATGTTCAGCTCAAGCTGCTGCTCCGTGTTGACATTTACTTGAGCTAAAACATCACCAACGCCAACTGCGCAAACGCCAGATGAGGAATTGCGCCAAAAGAGACATTTCTGGTCACGTTGTTGGCACGAATCCGATGTGCGGGCGGGGTTTGCGGGATGTACGAACGAACACGGTTGGTCATATGGTATGATTTCTAAAACGCTGCGCTTGACCGTGTTTGGTATCTGTTGAGCTTTCGTAGTAGGAGCGTAGCCAGGAGGAAATTATGGCAGGATTTCCGGCACAGCGCGATGGAGTTTGGTATTTGACCGAAGGCGGTCAAGAGACCGAGATCATGTACAAGTATGGTCACGACTTACCTGAGTTTGCGATGTTTCCGCTGCTCGAT
>JANLWR010000381.1:0-1837 GCA_031364625.1 Deinococcales bacterium
AGCACACCGAAATCGAGCTACCAAAACTCGAGCAGCAAACCATCAAAGGTCACGAGGGTTTGATTCGGGATTTTATCGCCAACCTCGAGCCGCAAACCACGCAAACCACACCCTCGAGTGACAACATCAAAAGTTTGGCGATGGTTTTTGCAGCCATTGAAAGTGCCGAAACTGGGAAACGCGTTCAAGTGAATTGGGATTAAAAAAGTCCCAACGCCAGTACAATCAAAGCTCGAGCCTCCATCTGAAAGGTCATTTTGATGAACATGATTTTGCAAAGCTTAAACGTATTTGGATTGCTTTTCAGACCCAAAACATTTTTTTCGCAAATGATGAGCGGTCGTTTCTTCCCGTGGCTAACCCTCGTTTTGGGACCGCTCGTCTTTGGTTTGGCACTGTCACTTTTAACCCGAAATTATTACGGCAGGCTCGAGAAAGGCACGCAAATCCTTAGTGTTTTGGTGGCTCAAGGTTTTTTAACGCGTTTGATGTTTTATCTTGCCGCCTGCATTATCTTCATGCTGATTGCGGGTTACGACTCCGAACCGTTTCGGGTACTGGCATTCTCGAGTTCAATTGTGCTGTTTTGGTCTTTACTTCTGTTGATTTATGCCGCGCTGTTCCCAATCCAGGTCGAGTTTCCCAATTCTGTTGGCGTACAAATTGTCACCCGGATGGATGACCGCCTCGACGCCTTTCAAATGCTGAGTTTAAACCCCGCCATTGCGGTTTTCACGTATTCAACCCTGGCAATTTTTGTGGCGCAGTGCGCTTGGGCATATTTTGGCTTGCTCGAGTCTGGAGCGAACCCAACCAACGCTCGAGCGGCAATCGTATTTTGCATTCTCGGCGCGGTTTTTTGCAGCATTCTGGGATTGTTTGTGCCTGCGTTTACTTCAGGCATTCGTTGAGGTTGCTCGAGGTTTCTGTAATGGGTTGGTAGGGTGCGCTTCTTGACCATAAAATGCACCTGTCTTGACCACATACGTGCACCTAACGGGCGTGGTCGCTGCGGGCATGGTCGCCTCGCGCACCGACGTTGCGTCAGCGCTCTTCTGGTTTGTGAATGGCTTGCAATCCCGGAGCAATCGCGCCTTTGACATCCATTTCGATCCTGTCCCCTATCATCAGCGTCTCTCGAGGTTCAACCCCAAGCCGTTCGCAAGCAATTTAAAAAATGCGCGGGTTTGGTTTGGCAATGCAAACATCCGTATCCCCTGAAACGACAATGGTTTGAAAATATCCCTCGAGGTGAACAGCTTTGATGGCGGCGCGTTGTACGTCGCTTGGACCGTTGGTGATGATGGCTTTGGGAAGATCACCAAAATACTCGAGCGTCTCGAGGGCACTGGGTAAAAGTTCCATCTGAGCGGCGTAATCTCGAATGAATTCTTGGCAAATCTCAGTCACATTTCCTTTTGGCACAATCTCGAGCACCGCCAAAGTTTTGACGGTTGCTGAGGCGAGGGTGACAGGCTCGGGGGCATACTCGAAAGAGCGAAATGTCACACTCAGTTTTTGCAGCATCTCGGGTGAAAAATCCTCGAGTCCGATTTGTTGGTACATGCCAATCGAAAGCCCGTTTAAATCTCCACGAAACCTGGCAAGAGTGCCGTCGAAGTCAAAGCAAATGGCGCGAATCACGGTTGCACCCGAAGCGCTTTGGCTCGCTCGAGAATCGCGTCAAACATGAGGGCAGTTAGCTGATCGCCTGACAGAAAAGGTTAACGAACACGGAATACCATTGTCTGACACTTCAAACCCAGCACTGGATCAACCCAAGACTTCTTCTTACGCGATGGGTCAGGATCAACGCCACCAAGTAAATCCAGACGCA
>JANLWR010000780.1:0-14631 GCA_031364625.1 Deinococcales bacterium
ATGAAAGAATTGCAATCATGATTGTTCTTGAAAACCAAATCGTGCGACTCGAGCCGCTGACTGAACATCACATTCCTGCGCTTCTTGAGATTGCCCAGTCCACACCAGCCGAAATTTATGCCCTGACAAGCGTTCCCAGAACCTTCGAGGGCATGACCACTTATGTTCAAACAGCAATTCAAGCTCGAGACGCCAAAAAAGCCGTGCCATTCGCCACCACTGCCAACGGAATCGTGGTTGGCAGCACCCGTTTTGGCAACCTCGAGTATTGGGCTTGGGACAAACAAAAAAGCGATCCTGATGCCGCCGAAATCGGCTGGACTTGGCTCGCACCCAGCGCTCAACGAACAAAAGTCAACACCGCCGCCAAACTCTTGATGCTCGAGTTCGCGTTTGAAACCTGGCAAGTGCAGCGTATGACTTTAAAAACCGATGCCCGAAACGAACGCTCGAGAAATGCCATTTTACGCATTGGCGCGAGTTTTGAGGGTATCTTGCGGGCGCACATGCCTTCCAGTGACGGCGGAATTCGCAACACCGCCATGTACAGCATTCTGGCATCCGAATGGGCAAGTGTGAAAACGAAATTGCAAGATTACCTCCTCGAGACGCGTTAAATAAAAAAGCGCAATCCGAAGACCGCGCTTTTTTTAATTTGAACATGATGATTAGTTTGGACAGTTGCTAATAACTGGAATTTTGCCTTCACTCCGAAAAGCACTGAGGTTGCCTTCTACGCTACCGCCTTGGGTATCAAAAATTGTGAGTCTGATGTCTGTCGCACCAATTTTTTGAGGGTTGGGAACGGGTACTACCACAACTGCTCGAGATTGTACATCACGGATTTTAGGTGCGCTACCTGGTGATAGATTGACTGTCACTGTTACCAGTTGACCATTCGCGGCAAAGTTGTTGAGGGTGTAATCAGGCAAACTAAACGAACTGCCAGTGGTTTCCCCAAAAAATTTGGTAGACCATTTCTGCAAATATTCTACACCGCTGACTTTGAACGTGTAAGTTACGGCTGTAGTGCGGTTATTGCAAATGACCGACTGAGCGGGTCCACCATTGATACTGCCAGAGAATTCGCTCTCGAAGGTGATGTCTGTAAACGACACCAAACCTGTAGACAAACAACTCGAGAGTGCTCCTGCCAATGCCACCAAACTTGCAAACATCAGTGTCTTTTTCATAATTTAAGGTTACTCGAGAAACCACTGATCTTGTGAGTTGAAGTTTAAGTTACTTTTAATCTTGTCGTTATTCCTAAAATAAAATTAAGGTTTCGGAGTAAAACACGACGCGACATTTACCGCTTTTTGTTCGAGTAAACTTGGAACGCTGGCTTTGCCCTCAGGGTCTTTGGCTTCAATTTTGAAATCCATTGGGCGTGAAATGACCTCGTCAGGCGGCAATACCGGATTGATGGGTGTGACTCCGACAGCACTTGGAGTGACTGTCGTACTGATTTTTTCCAAATCGATTTTTAAATTGATCGTGTTTGAATCGACACCAGCCGAAGTCGTAACACCGTCTGGTAAAGTGCCACCAATTCTGAATTCTGGAATCTCGAGTCGTTGAACCTTGTTTGAACCTCCAGATTTATAACCAAGTGTGACGGTTAGACTTTGTAGTTTCCCAATATAATTAAAACTGAGCGTTAACTTTCTGCCCTCACTTGGGCTGGCTGGTATTGGTGTGCAAGTGGTCGTGTCTAGCACAAGGTTGGTCATGGTTAAGCTGGGCAGCGCAACCAAATTGCACGAAGCTAAACCAAGCGCCAAGATTCCAAAAGAAAGTATTTTTTTCACGAGGCTATCGTACTCACACGCCATGAGTTTTTAACGGTGAGGCACTCATTCAAACCTTCAGCAAACCTTTAATTTACTCGAGTTCCATGACTTCAAACGTTTCATCGACCACCGAATACTCGCCGTTGCCCGCCACAAAACCAGACACGTTCTGCAACAATTCCTCGAGCCAGATCGCGTCGTGGTGAATGCTGACCACGCCAATCAGTTCCCAGTCGTGCGCGTCCAGACCATCCAGCCTTGCCACCGACACCGGAAACCGTGCCTTCAAACGCTCCGTCACAGGTCGAATGAGCGCCCGTTTTTCTTTTAAACTCGAGACAAAACGCATCTCGAGTCTGGCGGTGTAAATGCCGATGTAACCGCGAATCATAGGCTTAAAGCATTCCTGCCAAGAAGCCGACGCTGCGAATGGCGCGAATAAAATCCATCACGGTGAGGCTCGAGTCGTAGACCACCTCAACCTGCCCTGGGTGCGGGTTGTTGACTTGATCGACGCCTTTGATTTTACGCAGGGCACTCAGTACCTTTTCGACATTGGCGGCATCTTCAAGACCACGGACTCCCAATAACACTCGGTTCATTGCCTCATATTCTACTGCAAAAACGTTTTAAAATAAGGTGTGGCAAAAGACAAGCACCTTCTGGCGGTACGACTTGCATTTTTGCTCGAGCAAGTCTCGAAAAATTTTGTGCCCAACGCGCCGAGTGCGCCCATACCAAGATTTCAATTTACCAACGCCGTGCAGGGTCTAAGCCTCGAGACACCACTGTATGCCGCCTTCAAACCGCCCAAAGATTACGAATTCATGCTCGAGGATGAGTATTTTAAACGCGTCGAAGCGCTTCTTGAGCTGGTGGGTTCTTGAATCTTGAAACTCGAGTTCGGGAAAGTTTTGCGCTTCAAGGCTTGATGAAAACCCTGTCTGCCAGTGTGACCCGCGTGGTTGCTGGCGAGGTCGAAATTGAGATGCCCGTCTCGAGTGCCGTCAGTCAGCAACACGGTTTTGTTCACGCGGCAGCCCTCACCGCCATCATGGACAGCGCTTGCGGTTATGCCGCCCTCAGTGTAATGCCCGAAGACAGTGACGTTCTGGCAGTCGAATTCAAAGTGAATTTTGTCGCGCCCGCCACCGGCTCGAGCATTCGCGCCGTTGGAAGTGTCATCAAAGCCGGGAAAACCATCACCCTGACGACTGCAAACGCCTATGCCATCTCGAGTGAGGGTGAAAAACTGGTGGCGGTGATGCAAGCCACCATGATCAGACGCCAAAAGCTAACGCACGTTTGACCCAACCATGTCATCACTCTGCTAGAATAAAATCCATGCCTAGCGATATTTACATTGTCCGCCACGGTCAAACCGCCTTCAACGCCTCTGGTACGAAAACATTCACGGGTTGGATCGACGTGGACATTTCTGAAGTCGGCGTTCAACAAGCCACCAAAATCGCTGAAAGCCTTGCCGATATCAAATTCGATCAAGCGTTCACCTCGAGACTCAAACGCGCCAGCAACACCCTCGAGATTTTATTGAAACCACACACTTACGGCGTGCCAGTGACCGTGGATGACCGCATCATCGAACGCTCTTACGGCGACCTGTCGGGGCAACTCCATTCGGATGTCCAAGCCGCGCACCCCGACATGTACAAAATCTGGCATCGTTCTTACGACGTGCCGCCACCGAACGGTGAGAGCGTCAAAATGGTTGAGATGCGCGTTTACCCGTTTATCTGGGAACTGGTGCGCAATGCTGGGGACGGCAAAAACTTTTTGCTTTCTGCCCACGGCAACAGCATTCGCTGCATTCGGGCGTTTTTAGAGAACATGAGCGTCGAAGCCGAAATGTCCCTCGAAGTGCCGCAAGACGATTACCTGCATTACCGCGTCACGCCAGACTTGAACAACCTTTTTGGCGGCAACGTCGAAAAAATTCACCCTCAGAAGTAAGTTGATCCTCGAGCAGGATGCAAAACCTTAAATTGACCAAAATGTAAAAAACCCGTTCTGCTCGAGATTCCTTAGATTTACTTGACTTTAAACCCTGGCATCAATTGAGCGACTGTTGACACGCGTCAAACCACGTTTTATACTCCCTTCCGCTCGAGAGAGCACGCCCACTGGATCGGTGGTGCAGTGGTTAGCATACCCGCCTGTCACGCGGGTGGTCGCGGGTTCAAGTCCCGTCCGATCCGCCAGAACGTCCCAGCCGTACAGTACCGATTGTACGGCTGGAATCGCGCCAAAGTAGCTCAGTCGGTAGAGCATACGACTGAAAATCGTAGTGTCGGCAGTTCAATTCTGCCCTTTGGCACCAAAAAAGAACCCGTGAATAACGGGTTCTTTTTGATTCTCGAGATTTAGATTAATCAATCAAAGACTTAATTTTTTGATCCTCGAGAATTGCAGTTTTGTTCTTATCTTCGCAATGTGCTCGCAGTCGGCATTGGATTCTTAATCCGATTTTGCTAGGGTATCAGCTACCAGCCTCGACTATTGCTAGGCTCTAAAAGTTGATTCAGGAGTACATATGAAAAAAATATTGACCTACCTTGCTGGATTACTTTTCCTAGCAGGAACTTTGGTTGCTTGCCCAACAATTGGGAATCAACCATTGGCTGTGGTCCAAGTTAAAAGCGGAGATTCACAGACCGCAGTGGTTGGCACTGAATTACCTACAGCGATTTCAGTCCGTGCCCTGGATGAATCGGGAGCACCAATTGCTGGTCAGATCGTAAACTTTAAGGTCACACAAGGCGGAGGCAACGTCTTTGCTGGTAGTGCCATAACAGATGCCAATGGGAATGCCAGCGAACGGTGGACGCTTGGACCATTGGTGGGAGTCCAAAAAACAGAGATACGGGTAGTCAATTCTGCTGGTATTGCCATTGTTTTTGCGACGATCCAAGCCACTGCTATAGCTGGAGCACCTGCATCCATTGTGAATGATTCCGGAGATGGACAATTCGCTGAAAAAGGCAGAACGTTAGCCAGCCCAGTCGCTGTTATAGTCAAAGATCAGTTTGGCAATCCAACCGCTGGGGTTGAATTGAGCTTTGTTGCTCAGAATGGTGGGAGCGTATCGCCGACAACTGCCTTAACCGATTCGGAAGGCAAAACTTCGACTGCATGGACACTTGGGGTCGCTCAACTTGGTTTGCAATCGATGAAAGTCTTTGTTTCAGCGTCTCCTTCAGTTCAGTTTAACGTTTCAGCGACGGCTATCGAAACCGTTCCGTTTGCCATCACTATCGTTGGTGGCAATCAACAAGCAGTGTCTCAGCATGTGCCACTTACAGAACCTCTTCAAGTGCGTGTGACTGACTATTTAGGCAATCCGAAATCTGGTGTTTATGTTGAATTCTTTTCCTCACTTGGGTACGGCTATATCGAAGGTGCAAGTTACCCCACGACGAATGCCAACGGAATTGTTGAGTGGAACGGCACTATTCACTCTTCGGGAGAGCAACGAGTGACTGCTCGTGCAAGAGATCTTACGCAACCTCAACCATTGTTCGAGATAGCACCAGTCGAGTTTTCTTTCAATGTGATTTCAGGATCACCATTTGATGGATTGTTTGAAATAACAAGACTCGAAGTTAATATGCCAAGCGTAAAGTTTCAATTTGTTTTTCGAAATGGACTGATTCCACCTGTAGTTCCCTCAAACGGACCTCAATATCGTTCTGGTTCGATTGATAGCGTAACAGGCTCAATGTCTATGCGAGAAACGGACACTGGGGCATCGGGCATAGACTATACAGGTACGTTTATAAAATCATCAGATGGGATTGTCACTGGGTCAGGCACTTGGCGATATTTTCAGTGCCCTCAATGTCCAACTGCGGGGACTTGGACAGCGATAAAAATCCATGATTAGGCGGTGTTGACATTAACCCTGCAAAAAATTGAAATAACGCGATGAACGTAGGAAAAGATAGACCAAAGGTTTTCAAGTGGTAAAAGTAGTGTACTGCAAAGGGTACTCGTGACAAAATCGCTCAAAAAAGTCAACACGACTTTAGGTCTTGCCATGCGTCAGAAGTTGAAGGGTTTTGCCTCAAATGAAATCACGTACTCGAGAATCCCCTTCCCATCATTCCAACTCGAGCGCGTCAGAAAGTAAGGCTTTCATTCCCGTTTGAATCGGTTTGAATTCCTGGACACACAGTTTCCCCAGTCTGCCTTTGATTCGAGCGGCAGATTTTTTCGAGGACTGATTCTGTGGGGATTCTTACCGTAAAAACTTTGGGATGTAGTACACTCTGACCAGACACAGCGCAACTCAAAACGCTCGAGTCACAAATAGGTGAGAATCAATGTTAAAAACTCCAAAACAAACTTCCAAGCAAACCCGCAATGCAACAACATTGCTTTCAAAACCACCTCGCACCAAAGCCGAAGCCCAAGCTCAAGCCGAAGCTTTTGTTAAACGCGACATCAAAATGCTCGAGCGACTTGCCAAGCTCTAATGTCACGCCGTAAAGGTTACTCATACCGTCACCGTGGAAACGATTTTTTCACGGTGGCTTTTGCTGATGTGATACACGATACGGTTTTGAAGGAGTCTGGAGGGCGTAGTGGTGTCCTGAAACCCGACTTGCTCGAGAGTGCCATAGAGAAACCTGTTGTCACTGTTGGGGGCGAAGATGCTTACCCAACCTTGTTTAGCAAGGTGGCAGCCATTGGGCATGGCATTGCTCATGGTCATGTTTTTCAAGATGGAAATAAACGCACTGCCGTAGAAGTCATGATCATCACGTTGTCTTGGAATGGCTTTAAACGCCGTCCGAATCAAACCGCGATTGAAATAACAATTCTTCTGGTGGCAGCAGGGTATTTGAACGTGGAAGGCTTACGCATGGCGTTGTTGCACATGTACGGTCTTGACCCTGCAAACTCGAGTTTTTGAGGATTGAGTTGCATTCACGAACTCGAGAATCCCCGCGCCACAAAAATCCCCAGCAGCACCGCCAAAAACCCGAGTACCAAATTCCCCAAAACGTAAATCATTCCCTCGAGATTCGCGCCTTTGGCAAACAACGCATGAGTCTCGAGTTCAAAGGTTGAAAAGGTCGTGAACGCGCCGCAAAATCCTGTGCCGAGAATCAGACGCCAGTCATCACTGACGCGGTGTTGCAGTGCCGTAAAGGTAATCCAACTTAAGACAAATGATCCCAAAACGTTTATCACCAGGGTTGCCAACGGGAAGCTCGAGGACGCAGCTCCAAACCAGTTTTTGAACGCCAAACCCACCACATACCTGGCAAGCGTTCCAATGCCTCCTGCAATCATCATGGCGAGCACTTTCACGTTTCAATAATGCCATACTCGAGCCTGACAGGTGTGGGGTATTCTCGAACTTATGAAATCTGGCTGGCTTGCGGTGTTAGGGCTGGGGTTAAAGCTTGGGTTCACGGCTTTCGGTGGTCCTGCGGCGCACATTGCCATGTTGCGCGAAGAGGTGGTCACGCGGCGAGGCTGGATTTCCAACGAACGGTTCTTGGATTTGCTCGGCGCGGTCAATCTGATTCCGGGTCCAAACAGCACCGAACTGGTCATGCACGTTGGACTCGAGCGGGCGGGTTGGCGCGGGTGGTTGGCGGCAGGTTTGGGTTTCATTCTGCCTGCTGCCAGCATCACGCTTGGTTTTGCTTGGGCGTACTCGAGTTACGGCTCGAAACCCGCTTTTGCTGGTGTGTTGTACGGCGTGAAACCCGTGGTGATCGCGGTGGTCTTGCAAGCCATTTGGGGACTCTCGAGCGTTGCACTCAAAAGTTGGACGCTGCGCGTTATCGCTGTGGCGACTCTGGCTTTGGCATTGCTGGACGTGAACGAATTGCCGTTATTGTTCGCTGGGGCTTTGCTGATGGTGGCTCTGGAACGCTTCAAGGTCACTCGAGCCGTTCCTCCTGTAATCGCGCTTGGATTGCTCTCGAGCGTTCCCGTAACGCTGCCAGGGCTGTTCTGGTCGATGCTGAAAATCGGTTCGGTTCTTTACGGCAGCGGTTATGTGCTGCTGGCATTTTTGCGCGGAGAATTTGTGGACAGGTTGCACTGGTTGACCTCGGTGCAACTGGTTGACGCCATTGCCATCGGGCAGGTCACGCCAGGACCAGTTTTCTCGAGTGCGACCTTTGTCGGGTTTTTGATCGCAGGCTTTCCAGGGGCAATCCTTGCCACCATCGCTATTTTCGCACCTGCATTTGCGTTCACCGCCCTGACACACAAGCTCATCTCGAGCATTAGACAATCAAAACTTGCCAGTGCGTTCTTGGATGGTGTCAATGTCACAGCCCTCGCGTTAATGCTGGCAGTCACGATCAGTCTTTCACGCACCGCCATCGTCGATGTTTGGACGGCAGCCCTGACCCTGATTTCAGGATTTTTGCTGGTGCGTTACAAACTCAACTCGAGTTACCTGATGCTGGCTGGCGTGGCGCTCGGTTTGATCCTCAAGCATTAAATTCACCAATCGCGTTGACGGTAACTGACGGCTTCGGCAATGTGCGTCTCGAGGATTGTTTCAACTCCTGCCAAGTCGGCAATGGTTCGTGCCACGCGAAGCACACGGTCAAAACCCCGCCCTGAAAGCCCCAGTTGTTTGGCGGCGGCTCGCATAAAGTTTTCGGGTCCAGCCTCGAGTTTGGCGTGTTGCCGCAAAGCCTTCCCGACCAAATGCGCGTTGGCAGTGCCCTGTCTGGTTTGCATGGTGGCTCGGGCTTTTAACACTCGGGCGCGAACGTCGGTGGTGCTCTCACCTTCGGGCGCTCGGGTGAGTTCGTCGGCGGAGAGCTTTTGGACGTTGACCACAAGGTCTATTCTGTCAAGCAGAGGTCCTGAAAGTTTTGCCAGGTAACGCCGTTGCGCGGGGTTTGAGGCGTCCATCCACTCGCCGTTTGGGCTTGGGTTCATGGCGGCAATCAATTGAAAACCTGCGGGAAAAGTCACGCTGGCTCGAGCGCGAGAGATGGTCACCTCCCGATCTTCAAGTGGTTGGCGCAAAGCTTCTAAGGCGTCCCTCGAGAATTCTGGAAATTCATCGAGAAACAAGATTCCGTTGTGCGCCAGACTGACCTCGCCTGGTTTCGGGATGCTTCCACCACCGATCAGACCAGCGTCGGACACGCCAAAATGAGGATTTCTGAACGGTGCGATCCGAACCAGTCCTTTGGGTTGTCTTCCGGCGCTGGAATGTATTCTAGTGACTTCAAGTGCCTCGCGGTCTGAAAGCAGTGGTAGAAGCCCTACGGCACGCCTTGCGAGCATGGTTTTTCCCGAACCGGGTGGACCAATCAGCAGCAGATTATGGTGTCCAGCAATGCTGATCTCGAGCGCCCGTTTGCCCTGCATCTGCCCTTTGATATCCGCCAAATCCAGAAGCGTATCTGGGTCAGGCTCGAGCATGACGGGTTTGCTCGGCTCGAGCTTTTCTTGTCCAGTCAAATGCCGCACGGCTTGTTTTAAATTGCTCGGGCAGAAGACTTCGATGCCTTCGATCACGGCGGCTTCGGTGGCATTTTCGGGTGGCAGCATCACAGCTTTGTAACCGTTTTGGGCGGCTGCCAGCGCAATGTTGATTGCGCCGTTGATCGGGCGAATCGTGCCGTCGAGCGCCAGTTCACCAGCGCAGAGCATTTTGTTTAAAACCTCGAGCGGCACTTCCCCCTGGGTTGCCAGAATTCCCAGCGCCATTGGCAAATCAAAACTCGAGCCTTCCTTGCGCACATCGGCTGGGGCAAGGTTGGCGGTGATTCTCGAGCCTGAAGGAAAAGGCAATCCAGAATTTTTGATGGCGGCGCGAATGCGTTCCCTGGCTTCCTGAACGGCGGTGTCTGCCAGTCCGACGACCATGAACATGGGCATTCCAGCAGAAACATCCACCTCAACTTCGATGATGGTGGCGTTAACTCCGATGATGGTGGCGGCGAATCCTTTGGCGAGCACAGCAAAGTATACCTGGCGAGCGAAACTCGAGGGTCGGAGTTTGAACTTCTCGAGGTTAAATTTTTTTTGGAAAGCGCTTAAACGCCCAAATACCGTGTCTCGAGCGGCGTTTCAACCACGTCTCCAGCCTCATTCTTAACCCTGTACGCTCGAGCGTTCGGTCTTGAACTGACGACCTGCTCTAGGTTTTCGTTTACAAAATGGAGCGCCGCACCATCGTCGGCGGCAAAACCATTTTGAATTTTTCCCTCGAGCAAGAATTGATGCAATTTCGGGCGGCGGTTTGCTTCGCTGTCATAATGCGGGGTCATCGAACCTTTCAGCCAGCCTAGACACGGCAGCACGCCAAGTTCACGCCCAACGCTGTCGGTGCTGCCTTGCTCAAACCAGCAAATTGCTCCCGCCGACAGCCCAGCCAAGACCGCGCCGCGCTCTAAAGCGGCACGCAGCAAAGGCTCGAGATTCCATTCGCGCCACAATGCCAGGGCGTTTTTGGTGTTGCCACCACTGAAGTAAAGTACGTCTTGTTTTGCCAGAAAAGGCGCGAGGTCATCCGTCCAGGTGTGAGGGTTGAACAAACTCAAGTGACTGGGTTGGCACTCGAGTTTGTTGAAAGCGCTATAAAAACGCTCCACATAACCCGCACTGTCGCCGCTGGCGGTTGGCATAAAACACACTTTGGGTTTCTCGAGCTGGCTGGCGTTCAGGATGTACTGGTCGAGAAGAGGATTTTCGGCTTCCATCGAGAAACCACCGCCGCCCATTGCTATGATTTGGCGTTTCATGGGGTTGGTAAAGTGGTGATTGCCCCGTTGGCATCTTTTAAGGTCACGCGGAAACCACTCTCCACCCGGTCAACCCGACACGATTGCACCGCGTCACTCGAGGGTACGGCATGAGTCCCTGCGGTGTAACCGCTCGAGCAATCTGTCGGCGGGGTTTGTTGGGTTTCGGTATTGTATTTCTGTGCCGTCTCGAGCACCTCTTTGGCGTACATTTCAATGGCTGAAACTGGAGTGCTCGGGTTTGCACTCGCGGCATCTGGAATGGTTGCACCCGAACCGTCGCTCGATGGCGTGCTGCTCGGCGCTGTTGCGGGGGTGGTTGAATCTGTGCTCGAGTTGCCAGAATTCATGCTCGAGTCAGGGGTTGCTGGTGTTGTCGCACTAGAGTCAGGGGCGATGCTGGTGTTGCCTGTCGCATTCTCGAGCACCGCTTTGATGCTATCAAGTTGGACTTTTAAGGTGTCACGTTCTTTGGTCACGTTCTCGAGTTGGGTTTTGAGATCACTGTTTTCTTTTTTGAGATTTTCAGTCTCAGGGCTGCTGCACGCGACAAACATCAACGCAATCAAGACGGCAAGAATCATTTTCATGTCATCAGTATACGCGAGACTCGAGCTTGTAATTCCCATGCGAATCACGCTTTTGTGAACACTTATCGAATGATCTGCCAGCCGCGTTTGAGTGCCAGTCGCTCGAGTTTGGTTTCGGTCGGGATCACCACCGGATTTCGTGCCATCTCGAGCATTGGAAGGTCGGGCATGGTGTCACCGAATGCTGCCTCGAGTGGTTCTGAACGAATGGCGTCTTGCAAGCTGGCAGCTTTGACTTTGCCGACGTTGACCTGTCCTAAAATTTTGCCAGTCAGTTTTCCCGTAATCATCTCGACTTTCGTGCCGATCACCTCGAAGCCGCCCAAGTTCGGGCTGCACCGTTTGGCAAACACCTCGAGCACGGGTTGGTACGTTCCCGAAGTCAGAATCACCCTAGCGCCCTCAGATTTGCAAGTCTCGAGTACCGCCAGCACGCTCCGTCGGCGTTTGTCCCAGAGTTCGTGTTCGACCACCCATTCTGCCGCCTCGAGAAATTCACTGTAGTACGCGCCAGCAAACAATTGCAGCAAGTCTGCAATCCAACGGTTTTGAAACTCGCGCCGGTTGTATCCAGCCCGTGCCAGCAACGCCATTGGAAACCTCGAGTTGAAAAAATTGCGGTACGCCCGAGACTTGCCGTTGCGCTCGAGATACCGCGCAACGCCCTTCCAGGTTTCGCCCGTGGTCAACGTGCCTTCCAGGTCGCTGGCGACAATGATTCTGCTTGGTTTCATTTTGTTCCTGGAACAATCGCCAGCGTACACCTCGAGATGCAAACCATTTTGCCATTTTCGTCTTTGATTTCGATATGCCAAACGTGGGTGGTGCGCCCTTTGTGAATGGGGGTGGCTGTGGCTGTGACCAGTCCTTCGCGCACGCCGCGCAAGTGATTGGCATTGATTTCCAGACCGACGGCAGCCATGCCTTGCTCAACAACGCTTAAAAACGCGCCCGTACTGGCAACGGTTTCTGCCAATGCCACACTCGCGCCGCCGTGCAATAAACCAAACGGTTGATGCACTTTGGGTTGTACGGGCATGGTGGCAATCACTTTTTCAGGGCTTGCCTCGAGAAATTTAATCTCGAGCGTGTCAACCAGTGTTTGCGCGGTCGTTGGAAAGGGAATCATACTTTAGCCTCCGATGTTGCAGCTTTCAGCACATAACCAAAGATTTTCTTGCGTTCAACAAAACCCAGTTGTTCGTAAACTTTTGCTGCGCCCGTGTTGCTGGTCATGACATGCAGGAACGGAATTTCACCCCTCGCTAAGATGTCTTGACTGACCCGCGCCATCAGCGCTTTCGCAAGACCTTGACCGCGAAAGTCTGGGTGGGTACAAACCCCGCTGATTTCGGTAAAACCAGTCAACCTCAGGCGTTCGCCAGCCATTGCCACCAAAGCACTGTTGCGGTGAACACCCCAGAATTTACCCAATTCGATTGAGCGCTCCGAAAATGGTCCTGGCTTGGTCAATTTCACCAACTCGAGCATGGCTGGAACGTCGTAAACGGTCAATTCTCGCATTTCGAGTTTTGGTGTGGGGTTGAGATTCTGACAAATCATTTGCAAAACATCCAGCGTCATCAACAATTCTAAACAGTTTGGAAACGAGTCAATCTCGAGCGGTGTGAACCAGGCAATGGCGGTTTGCTGCTCGAATAATTTTCCTAAGGCTTCAAAGCCCTCGAGTGTTGGATGCTCAACCGCACCAAATGGGTTCATGGTACTTGGATAACATTGAGCCAGCGCGTTTCGCACCGCAAAATTGCGTTGAAGTGTCTCGAGCGCAAACCATATCGGGTTGTCAAGCATCTCAAAATTCATTTTGCGCCTGGGAACGCAAAGACAAAACAGGTGGTCGAGCCGTGCGCGTAGAGTTTGCCGTCGTCGCGCCCGAACAGTTTGGCTTCGGCGGTGGCAAGGCTTTTGCCAACATGAACGATCCTGCCCTCAGCCCTTACAAAACCTGTTTTATCGTTCATGGCACGCACGTAATTCACTTTGAGTTCTACAGTCGTGTAACCCTGTCCAGCCTCGAGCGTGGATTGAATGCTGCACCCCAGGGCGCTGTCCAAAATGGCTGCCGCATAACCGCCGTGAACGCTGCCGATGGGGTTAAAGACAAACTGCTTGGGTTCACCCTCAAAGACCACCCGCCCAACCTCGAGTTCGACTGGGTAAAACTCGAGTGTGCTGCCGATGGGTGAGCCAGCAAATTCGCCCGCAAAGACTTTTGTCAGGTACTCGAGTCCAGAATGTGTTGCCAACTCTGCCAGGTTCATGCGCCTGGTGTCGTAATCATAAGTTCGTGTGGCTCGTGGTTTGTCCATAAATTTCCTTTTCAGACCGTTTGGTTTTGTTGGGTTTTTAAACTTTGAAAATGAGCCTCGAGAAAGCCAACCGCAATTCGGATGTGCGAGCCGTCGCGGCAAACTTTGGACATCATGACCGCACCCTCGAGCACTGAGAGCATGATGGTGGCGAGCGTGGCGGCATCTGTGCCAGCCCTAAACTCGCCCAACGCTACACCTTTTTCAATGATTCCTTGAATTCGGGTGCGCCAAGCCGTCAAGACCAGCCTCGTGCGTTGGCGCAAATTTTCGTTCGAGTCGTCACTTTCAATCGCCGCGTTTAAGACCGGGCAACCGCCAAGCAAGACGGGACTTCGGATAAACTCGAGGAACACGTTCATGATGGCGCTCAGTCGATCAGGCGCTGAAACTTTTTTCTCGAGTGCGGCAGCAAAACGAGATTCGATCAATGAAACCGCATAATCAAACGCCTCGAGTGCCAGTTGTTCTTTGCTGGCAAAATGATTGTAAATCCCACCTTTTTCCAAGCCCGTCGCCAGCATCAGATCGGACATGCTCGAGGCGGCGTAACCGTGTTGGTTAAAGACGCTTGCCGATTTTGCCAGAATAAATTCTCGGGTGCGTTCGCCTTTTTTCATTTTCAAACCGTTCGGTCTGAAGTGTAACGGATGCTTCAGATGTTAGTCAAGTTGTGTCGCTTCTCATCAAGCTATGCCGAAAATAGAGCGTGCGTATTCTGCTGCTGATCTTGTGCCTCTCGAGCCTCGCTTTTGCTCAAACTCCTTCGTCAAAGCCAATTGCACTGATTCCACTCGATTCACGCCCCGTAAATTCCAGCCAGCCAGTTGCCATTGCCGCAATGGGCAAGCTCGAGATGCTGACCCCGCCTTTAGAAATGCTCGGCACTGCCGTCAAACCAGCCGATGCCCAAGCGATTCGTACCTGGCTGGACGGAGTTCAACCCTCGGCACTTGTGGTGTCCTTAGATGCTCTGGCTTATGGCGGTTTGGTGCAATCCCGCAGCTCTCAGATCAGTGCCGATGCCGCCTGGAATAACCTCTGGTCGGCTTGGTTCTGGCATCTCTCGATTTCGGTTTACGGCTTTGTCGTGATCCCTCGAGCACCCGACGCCCTTGACCGTAGCCGCAATCTCGAGGTGATTCGCAGGGCGCTCGATTGGGCG
>JANLWR010000788.1:0-9594 GCA_031364625.1 Deinococcales bacterium
TTACATTATTGGGATTGGACGACCGACCCGCGAGTGGCAACGCCAGATGGAGTCGCTATACTTGGAGCTACAGGCTTTATGGGTAGTTCAAGTGGAGATGCAGGTGTACCATTTCAAGATTTTGAATCCTCAGAAGGTGGAAGTCACAGTCTTATTTGGCGTAATTTAGCCGCTGGTGCGCCCACTATTGCAAGTGATTCAACTATTCTCGGCTCTCTTAATTTTACTGCTTTTGAAAATAATTCTCATCCGGCACACGATACCGTCCACGGTATGTATATTCGCGGGACAATTGGCGGAGCGCATTTTTCTTTCCATGACCCTTTTGTTTTCCTCCTCCATGCAAACTTAGACAGACTTTGGGCTACTTGGCAAAGAACTCCGGGACATCCTGAGCGCCTAACCCCTTCAACAGCTTATGGAACAATTTTAGCGGATCTAGGGCTACCATCAAATTATTTTGACGAGCTTATTCAGCCTTGGGCGGGTGTAAAATTAGATAATACGGTAGATACGGATTTGGAACCCTGGAAGTCTGATGCCTCTAAGCGAATCCTTGTTTCTTATAAAGACCCTTCTATAATAATCCCGGCGAGTTACGATACGGCGGTTCACAGTAGCTATGTTGTGACTGACCGCGATACATTTTCGCGTTTTGAATTGGAATCTGCGCTCTCTTATCCGCAAGCATTTTATGTGATATATGACGGGTTCACGCCAAATGAACTGGGCGGTGGGACTCCTGCAATCGGTTTTCACGAAAGCTCAATTAGCGGCGCAGCGATAGCCTCGATAACTGCAATACGAACAAATACGGTGTTTGAAAATGCGGCGGCTGTTGATACGCCGCAACGAATTTCCTTTACTTTTGAAATTAACTTTTCGAATAACAGTGCTTTTACGTTTACTGGTGAAGTGCGAAATCTCGTTTTAAAAGCCGACCTTGGCGGTCAAACTTCGACAGCGGCGATTCATCTTATCAATCAGCCGAATCCTTATATGATTGATGTTCAACCCGGCGGCAGTAATCCGGGTTGGCTGAGTACCGATGTTCGGGTTTTTCAATTAAGACCGGGTGGACACCTACCTGGGAGCAGTACCAGCTTGGCAAATGCGGCAGATAGACCTGAAGCAATTCAGTATATTCAAAATCTGATCGGTGAATTCCGTGGCTTAGGAAACGGTCCTTCGCCATTTGATTTTATTTCACAGGATGAGCAAGCGAGTCAGCTCGAGCTTTCTCGAAGCGTGGGTGGAATAAGAGTATTTAATTTTGCGGTTGCCAAAGTACGGTATCGGGCAAATACAACTGATGCGACTGACGTAAAAGTATTTTTTCGGGGTTTCAATGTGATGGTTTCGGCATTGGACTATAACAACCCGATCAGCGCAACCGGCAATTACCGAAGGTCGGTCGCTGGCAATATTCCTTTATTGGGCAAAGTCGGAAGTGATATTGCTTCGATTCCATACTTTGCTACCGGTCGTATTAATAGTGCAATTGAAGATATGAATAATCAGTTGGATAATACAAATAAATTTACAATAAATCATGTGGCTAATCAGGAGGCAGTCGCCTATTTCGGTTGTTGGTTAGACTTTAACCAAACAGAACCGCAATATCCGCTAAACCCTTCAGGAGATGCGAATTTTACGACGGGAAGGCTATCAATTTTTGAACTTACCAGAGGCATTCACCAATGTTTGGTGGCAGAAGTTCGCTTTCAGCCAGGATCTACTGATCCAATTCAGATTGGTGCTACACCAGGCTCGAGCGATAGACTTGCCCAAAGAAATCTTGCCGTTATGGAGTCAGATAACCCTGGAACTGCTGAAGCTCACATAGTGCAACATACGGTGATAGTAAAACCATCAAATATGCCCCAAGAAAAAGTATTTGCAGTTACCAATAGCCAAAGACATGCGTATGACGAACTTGTTATCAATTGGAAACAATTACCTCGCAATACAAAAGCGACTTTATTTTTTCCAGAATGGAATGTTGATGAAGTTATGCAGTTAGCATCTACCTTACGCCAAAGACCATCTCTGCTTAAAAAAGTTGATACAAACACTCTCGAATGTACCATTACTGATATTAGTTATATACCTATTCCAAGTACCGAAGCCAAATCTTATGCTGGGCTTATTACCTTGGAATTGCCTCAAACAGTGAAAGATGGGCAGGTATTTCACATAGATGTGCAGCAACATTCGGGAATGGTTATAGACATAGCTAAAGAAAATAAAGAAGGTGAACAACAAAAAGAAACTCATCATTACTTTGCATCTACAAGAAAAATTTTAGGTGCATTTAGAATGACTGTAGCTGTAAAGTTAGGTGACGAATTATTACATAAAGCGGTACGTAACCTTGCGGCACTTAGATATATTGCAAATACAATTCCCATTGTCGATAGATGGCATCCTATATTTATGAAATACATTAAACAAGTAGCTTCCAAGGTTGACGCTTTAGGGTACGATTCAAATTTGGTAAAAGCATCGCCGGATGACCCAGGATTAGTTGATAGAAAGGAATCTCTCAAAGAGCAGTGTTATACTGGAAAGATTCAACAAGTTATTTATGATTGTTTTGGCGAATTTATTGGCTTTACCCTTGAATCTTGTTCAGAAACCCATTCTTTTGAAAGTTGCGAGAGGGGAATCGAGAGGATTGTTAGAAAGGCTTGCCGAGACCGACTGACTATTAAGGTTTTTATTGAAGGAAAGCATATTCAAAAGTTGATGATAAAATGTTATTGAATACGTGAGGGGCAACAAATGCTGCAAACCTTGCTGGCGCTTGCCGCTTGAGGTCATGCCGCCAACATGAGCCATTACGGTTTTGTCTCGCACTATTTTCGCGGTGTTGGACCGCGTTCTCGAGTGCCACGGGCTGGGTACAAATTTGCCAGGATGTCCGAAATTATTTTTAAGGGTTCAGGCGGTGCGAGTCGTGCCATGCGTTGGTGGTTGCACAGCCACGTGCATTGCCGCGCGATCATGAACCCGTACTACCGTGAAATCGGTACGGCAGTGGTCGGCAATGCCTTCGTGATCGTCATGGCGGTTCGGTAAACCAAAGCTCGAGCTTCAGATTCTGATGATTGAAAATTTTCACCGTTGGCAATGCTGTCAAGCAAATGAATCTCGAGTTCAACCTAAGACTGCACCTGAAAATGGCTTCGTCATATAAAAAGGCGCACAGAACGTGCGCCTCGAGATTTATGGCTTAAATTTAGCGTCCGATGGCAAGTTCTTTTTCCATGTCAAAGGCGTGCATCCGCGATTGATCGCAGAACAAAGTCACGGTATCGCCAACTTTAACTTGGGCGTGACCGTCCACTTTGGCAACCACGGTTTGACCACCGATGTTGACCATCAAATCGGTTTCAGCGCCCAGCGGTTCGACCACTTCGACCACACCGGTCAGCCTGTTCGCGCCGCCAGCGATGGTGGTTGAACCCTCTAAACCCAAGTGTTCTGGACGGATGCCGTACCAGACTTGTTTGCCGTTATAAGCAGACAACGAATCGGCAAGTTTGCCTTGGGCTTCGACGCTAAAGCCGTTGCCAGAAACGGTTTTGTTGTTGCAGGTGGCGGTCAAGAAGTTCATGCTTGGGCTGCCGATAAAGCCTGCCACAAACTTGTTCTTCGGGAAGTCATACAAATTCAGTGGCGTGTCCACTTGCTGAATAAAGCCGTCTTTCATGACGACAATGCGCGTACCCATCGTCATGGCTTCGATTTGATCGTGGGTCACGTAAATCGTGGTGGCTTTGAGGTTTTGGTGGAGCTTGGAGATTTGTGAACGCATTTCGACGCGCAACTTGGCGTCCAAATTTGAAAGCGGCTCGTCCATCAGGAACACTTTTGGTTCGCGGACAATCGCGCGACCCAGCGCCACACGTTGACGTTGACCACCCGAAAGTTCTTTTGGCTTGCGCTCGAGCAAGTGCTCGATTTGCAAGATTTTCGCGCCGCCGCGCACGCGCTGATCGATTTGATCCTTGGGAACTTTACGAAGACGCAAACCGAACGCCATGTTCTCGTAAACGTTCATGTGCGGGTAAAGCGCGTAATTTTGGAAAACCATTGCGATGTCGCGGTCTTTTGGCGGCACGTCGTTCATGACGCGGTCGCCGATGCGCAACACACCATCAGAGATTTCTTCCAGACCCGCGATCATGCGCAAGGTCGTGGATTTACCACAGCCCGAGGGTCCGACGAAGACGATAAATTCGCCGTCTTCGACATTTAAGTTAAAGTCGGTGACAGCCGTGGTCTTGCCGTAACGCTTGTAGATATGCTCGAGTGCCATGTTCGCCATGAGTGGTGTCCTTTTTCTGCCCGCGCTCTCGTACACTGAAAATGTGTGTGTACGACTGGGGTCAATCACGAGAGGGTTTCTGCGACCGCTATGCCATATTGAGTTGTCATTGCTGACGGATTGCAGTCTATCAATTTTAGACTTGAGGTGCAAACGGCTGATCTATGCAGCTCGAGTGACGGGATGTTGTTGGTTGTTAAATATTACGTCAACATCGTAATATTTAATTCGCAGCAAGGAGCAACATGGAAGCCCAAACCTGGTATCTCGAGTTGAGTGAAGAAAACGGCAGTCACAAATTCTATGAGATTACGCTCGAGAACATGGATTTAACGATTCGGTATGGACGAATTGGGGATGCTGGTCAAACGCAAAAGAAAACGTTTGAAACACCAGAAAAAGCGCTAGCTGAAGTTGAAAAAAAAAAGCGCGAAAAGCGTAAAAGCGGCTATCAAGATGCGGAATTGGGGCAGAGCACAAAAAAGGCTCTTGCTGCAAAACCAAAAAACAACAAACTTCAATGCGTGCGCTTTACGGAAGTTAACACGCCAATCACAAGACCAATCACAAAATTTGGTGGGCAACCCGTCTGGCTCGAAGAACCCAGATGGCCATTAAGTGCTTATCACGGAAAATCCATTCCATTTATGTGTCAAATCAAGCTCGAGCCTGACTTGTTTGGAACAATTGATGCAACTATGGCTTACGTTTTTAAAGACCCAGATGGTGACGATATGGCAACGGTTTTGCAACCTGGAAATATCATCGCAAGACATGATCTTTATGGTCAGGAAGGTGATTTTCCACTCTTTGCTGTTCAAGAGAACGGTCCAACTTTAACGAAAACTATTCCCACTCAAGAATCTCCGTTCTATCAAAAAGTAGAAATAGAATGCACTGTCAAACTTCAAGCAGGAGAGGATTCGCCATACGCATATGACGAAGAGCGCGGAAGCTGGAGTCAAGAAAAAGAAAATAGGTATTACAGCAAAACAATTGGTTACAAAATAGGTGGCAGTCCCTGCATTTTTGATGATGAATTCGTACCCGAAGACCTTCATGAACAATGGAATTTATTGCTTCAAATGCGGAATCCTGAAGAAGATGAAACCGAAGCGCCTTTTGCAGATTCATTTGGAGAACTAACATGCTGGTGGTATATCTCGAAAGACGGTAGACAGCTTTCTTTCTTTAGTCTGGCATACTAAAAAAGGGGTTCTAATCGCCCAGAACCCCACGAAAATTCTCGAGTTTCAATCCTTTACAAGTTCAATATCCGCCAATTCATGCCACGGCAAACCCCAAACATTCATGGCGTCCATGAACGGGTCTGGATTAAATTGCTCCATGTTCCAAACGCCTGGTTTCATCCAAGTTCCCTCGAGCATCAGCATTGCGCCGATCATGGCTGGAACGCCTGTGGTGTACGACACACCCTGGGCTTGAACCTCGAGATAGCACTGGTGATGGTCGCAAACGTTGTAAACAAAATGCACTTTTGGCTTGCCGTCTTTGATGCCCTTGATTTGCACGCCGATGCAGGTTTGCCCGGTGTAATTTTCGGCGAGCGATTCTGGGGCGGGCAGCACGGCTTTTAAGAATTCTATCGGCGCGACTTGGATTCCGCGAAAGTTGATTGGTTCGATGCTGGTCATGCCGATCCCCTCGAGCACCGAAAGATGCTTGATGTACGCCTCGCCGAAGGTCATCCAGAAACGGGCGCGTTTGAGGGTTGGGAAGTGCTTCACCAGGCTCTCGAGTTCTTCGTGGTAGAGCACAAAACTTTTGCGGGTTTGAACGCGTGGGTAGTAAATGTCTTGGGATATCTCGAGCGGTGCGGTTTCGACCCACGCGCCGTTTTCCCAGTATCGTCCGTTGGCGGTGATTTCGCGGATGTTGATTTCTGGATTAAAATTTGTGGCGAACGCCTTGCCGTGGTTGCCGTTGTTGCAGTCCACAATGTCCATGTAATGAATCTCGTCGAAGTGATGCTTGGCTTGCCAGGCGGTGTAAATGTTGGTCGCGCCTGGGTCAAAACCCGAACCCATGAGTGCCATCAGTCCCGCCTGTTGGAAGCGTTCTTGGTACGCCCATTGCCAGGAGTATTCAAATTTGGCGACATCTTTTGGCTCAAAATTGGCGGTGTCCAGGTAATGCACGCCAGTCTCGAGGCAGGCGTCCATAATGGTCAGGTCTTGGTATGGCAGCGCGAGGTTCATGACCATTGCGGGTTTGTATTCTTGAATCAGTTTGACCAGTTCCGCGACGTTATCGGCATCAATTTGAGCGGTGGTGACAACGGTTTTGCTGTTCGGAAAATACTGTTTGATTTCACCCGCAATCTTGTCGCATTTGGCTTTGGTGCGGCTGGCAATCATCAATTCTGTAAACACACTGTCATTCTGGGCGCACTTTTTGGCGACCACGCCGCCCACGCCGCCCGCACCGATCATTAACACTCGAGCCATAAGTTTTCCTCCAATAAAGTTTGAGATTGCATTCTTGCTGCCGTGCAAGATTATCATGTTGTGTAATGCCAGTCTCCCCTATTCACCCAGATCAAGAAATGTTGACGGCGGTAGCTCGAGCGTACTCGGGTTTTAACCGTGACGCTAGCGTTTGGATTGAGGGTTTCACGCGTCAGGGTGGAAAAATTCATTGTGGTTCTGGGTGTTTTCAGTGCTGTAATTTTCCAATTCGGGTCAGCCTTGCCGAGGCGCTATTGACTGCCTCGCTACTCTCGAGCGAACAGTTGGAAGCCATGAAATCTCACGCGCAAAAGGTACTCGAGAATGCCCGCAGTGCCTCGAGTTGGGATGAATATTTTGCGTGGCATCGGCAGGAGGTTGGGTTCTGCCCGTTGCTAGACCGAACAACAGGCGCTTGTGGGGCTTACGAGGCACGCCCTGGGCGTTGCCGCGATACGTTCAGCGCCCTCAGTGCCGATTACTGCAAGGTCGGGACGCTCGAGCATTTAAACCGCAAAGAGCGCTCGGAGTACAAACGCGCCGTGAAAGCCAACCCTGCCACCGATGGACTTAGCCATTACGTCGCGCCGCTCGAGGATTTGGGGTTAAGCATCTGGGAGATTGCCAGCCGTCAAATGCGGCAGTCTTGGGGGCTGGAAGTCTGGGGCGATTTTTGGGTGTTGACGACACTTTCACAAGACGAGGCGTTTATGGCTGCAATTCGGGCTGGACAAGCAAAATCTGCTGCCAGACGCGCCAAAATTCTGGGTTTGTGGCATCTCGAGATCGTGCAGATTGAAGCCAAAAGACAAGCGATTTCCGAGTCTCGAGTTTAACAACCGTTTCTTTGCACAATCTTCGATTTGCGTTTGCTCAAACTTCGAGCTTGGATTCTAAACTCCTTGCATCTCGAGCATCCTCGAGGTTCAGGAGGTTTTTTATGGCTGCAAGTACATTCAACCGAACTCCAATTTCATCGCTCGAGTTTCCTCGGTTTCAAAGCATTGGCGCGAGTCTTTTTTTGCTGGGCGTGTTTGCCACATTTTTTGGTTTGGGTTGGGATGTGCAATGGCACGATGATGTTGGTCCTGACACGTTTTGGACATTGCCGCATAGCATTTTGTACTTTGGTGCGGCATTAAGCGGTTTCGCTTGCTTGACGGTGGTGCTCTTAAGCACGTTCGCATCTCGAGAAACCCGTAAACTTCCGGGCATGATCCCGATTTTGGGTGGCATGTTTTATGCCCCTGTCGGTTTTGTGGTGGGTGGTTTTGGCGCGGCTGGGTTTTTGTTATTCGGTTTGTTCGATCAGTATTGGCACGGCTTGTTTGGTTTTGATGTTTCGATCAGTTCGCCGCCGCACATGGGGTTGATCTTCAGTTACATCATGGTGGTTACGGGTTGTGTGCTGGCGTTTATTCGTGGGCATGAAACCAAAACCGCAGCTTTTGTGGTTGCCACCGCGCTCGCTTTGGGTTTTACGTTGCCGTTTGTGCAAATGAACCTTTTTGAATTTGGTCTCGAGATTCCAGTGTTTTTGCTGCCAGCTTTTTTCCTGACTTTTGGGATGTTGTTCGTCGCTTCCACCACGCGTAAACCCTGGATGCTTTTGGTCATGACCATCATTTTTGTGGCGTTTCGTTACCTGTGCTGGTTTATCTTTCCGGTCATGACCTCGGGTTATGCCAGTGCCTTGGGTTTGGAATTGCGTGACCAAGCTTCGGGCATTTCGACCATTCCGTACTTCATGCCAATGCTGCTGCCCTTGGCGGGTTTGATCTCGAGTGCGGTCTTGGCGCTCGGTAAATCAAAAAATTGGCGCGTGATTCCAAGCGTCTTGCTGGCTGGGGCTTTGGGCGCACCGTTCATGTATGCCGATTTATTTCTTGGACAGATCGTAGTTGGCTTTCCGTTAATTTTGGTCGTTGTCGCCGTGTTGGGCGCTGTGGGCGCATGGCTGGGTTGGCAATTGGGTGTGGTCGCTCGTCATGCCAACTTTGATCTCGAGCAAGTTCAGGGCGTGCAAACTCAGGGCGTGCAATCATGAAATTTGTGGCTCGAGTTTTGGTCTTTGTGTTGGTGTTTTTGGCAAATACTGGTTTTGCCCAAGAGGTCATCAAGCACCGCGAAACGGTTCAAGTTGGCGCATACCAACTCGAGGTTGGATTCTCGCAGTATCCCATTCGCGCTGAACGGTCTCTGGACATCACCTTTACGCCCGTCGGTGGCATCCGAGGCTTATCTGGAACAACGAAAATGACTTTGCTCGGCGGCAAGCAAGTGATCGAACAAGATTTGGTGCGGTTCACCAAAAACCGCAGCATTTGGGGTTACGACCTGATTTCTATTCCCAAAAAAGGCACTTGGAACCTCGAGTTCACAATCAACGGCAAGCAAGGAAAAAGCGTTGGGAAGCTCAAACTCGAGGTGCTGGAACGTCCTGCGGGTCCGTCGGTGGCACTCACCCAACCGCTCGGTTTGATCCCGATTCTGGCGGTGCTGATTCTGGCAACCAGGGCTTGGTTGCGGGTGCGTCCAATGCGTCACGCGGAAGCCAATAACTGGTGATGTTTGAGCCTTAAAGTTTTAGCGTTTTAAATTTGGTCTCGAGTTGCGAATGTTGAATCTTCGCGCTCGAGTTTTCATTCAGGGCAACCGCAAAGTCCGAATTTCGTACATTGTGTGGATGTTTTCGTATTCTGGCGGGCGCAGCAAGCGACCATGCCCGCCAGGTGCATTTTATGGTCAAGAAGCAGCGCCCCTACGAAAAAATCATGTCTGGTAGGGGCGCTG
>JANLWR010000803.1:0-9142 GCA_031364625.1 Deinococcales bacterium
GTCCACCGATAAATTCACGCTGCCTGGAGGCAAGTTTGAATTGCTGGCGTTGGGATGCTCGAGCAATTCCAGCACACCACGCAAAAAATCGGCATCTCGAGATTCTGGCTCTGAAAGCATTTGACTCGCGCCGCTGGAGTAATTGACGCCTTGCACAGTTTCGCCCCAGCGTTCACGCAGGGCTTTTAAAACCCCGCCCACGCCTGGACTGGATTGTTGCTCGAGGCTCAGGAGTTTGCCTGGCATTTCGCGGACTGTTGCCCTGAGGTTGCGCACGGCTTCCTCGGCGCGTTCCAAGGTAATGCGTTCGGGTTTGAAGCCAGCATCGATCACAAATTCTCGGGCGACATTACCCTCCAGCACCACCACCACCAAAATGCGATCATCGCTGAGTAAACTGAGGTAAATCGCTTCGATTTTGGAATCTCGAGGTTTTAAAACCGTGACCGCCGCATAACCCGACAAGCTTGAGGCAATCTGGGCTGCCATACGAAGCCGATTTTCACCGTCCACCCTCGAGATCGCGGCATCCATTCTGGCTTTGGCAGCCTCGTGCAAGGGTTTTGGCGGCAAGAATTGATGCGCGTAATTTCGGTAGGCGTCACGCGTAGGCACGCGACCCGCGCTGGTGTGCGGTTGGTGCAGCAAACCCATTTCCTCGAGGGCGGCAAGTTCAAAACGAATCGTGGCACTCGAGACGCCGAGCGGTTTGGCGAGGTCGCGGCTGGCAATTGGATGGTTAGAGCCAATAAAATGCTCAACCAGCAAATGCAGAACCTGTTGCCGCCGAGCATCCATGCGTTTAGTCTAGCACGGGCAAAAAGAGGGCTTGGTCTGATTTCAGCCTCGAGCCTCAGTGCCAAGTCCAGTTAATTATGATTTGTCTCTCGAGCAAAAAACACGTGTCCATCGGAATTCGTACCCACCAAATCCAACAGGATGCTGCACTCAGTTTCTAAACAGAACCTGCTCACGTTTGAAGCTGCGCAATGCCAGCGCCACAAAAATCGCGCCAAACGCGAGGTTGCTCACGACCACGATCATGGCAACCCCAAAACCGCCTTTACCTTTGATCAGATCCAAAATTGAAATCATTGTGCCAGCCAACGGTATCGCGTACAACAGGCTCGAGCGTTGCAAAAAGTCGGCAAATTGCAAACCGATAGAGCCAAAACTGACCAACAAATTCAGGGGCACAAGGTAGGTTTGGGCTTCTTTGAACGATTTGGCAAAAATGCAGATGTTCAGCATCAATGCCGAAAGCATGACTGCGGCGGTGAGGGCAATCAACAACAGAATCAGATAGCCTTGCGCATCGAGCGCGATGTTACCGCCGAACAATTGCGAGAGTTGAGTGTCGGATTTCATTAATTTAGGCAGAATATTTTTGGAAAACCAACCCGTCAGTAACAAACTGATAATGCTGAGAAAAGCCGACAGAAGCGCAAACGCCGTCACGCCCAAGGTCTTGCCGATAACAACCTCAAACCTCGAGATTGGTGTGACCAGCAATGCCTCGAGTGACGCGCGCTCTTTTTCGCCGGCGGTGGAATCAATCGCGGTGCTTTGACCGCCAGCAATAATGCCCGAAAGCAGCAGCAGCGGAATAAAGAAACCAAAAATCCCACTGGCTTTTTCGGCAACCGTATCGGCGCTGACCGTCTGAGCCACCACGGGGCGCAAGGTCTGTTCTGGCAGACCCACCGAAGCCAGTTTTTTTGCCACAAGTTGTCTGGAAAACGTGTCTATCGCCGTACCGATTTTGTCAGCCACCACCCGCGATTTTTGACTCGAGAGCTTTAGATGCACTTCAATCGGAACGCTCGAGCCTCCAGCTTCGGTTGGTAAATTTTGTTTAAAAACCAGAGTCGCTTCCGTATCACCATCTTGTACCGATTTGGTCGCGTCGGTCACGGTTTTCAGCTCAATTCCCCTACCTTGCGCACTGTCCGTCTCGAGCAATTTTTTTAAGCTGGCTGGCATTCTCTCGAACCCAATCACGCCAACAATTTGGCGTTTTTCGACCTCGCTGGTTTGGGTGCTGTTAAACAAAATTGGCAACCCCAGCAAAATGAGCGGATTTAAAATCAGCGGCATCAAAATTGTGGCGCGAAGCGTTCTGGAATCGCGCCAAGTCGAAAGCAATTCTTTGAACAACACTTTGAAGACAAAATCCCAGCGCATCAATTCACTCCTTTGGTCAACGTAAAAAACGCATCCTCGAGGTTGCTTGCCGAAGCTCGAGTTTTTAAAGCTTCAATGCTGTCCTCGGCAATTAACTTTCCGTGATCGATGATTGCGGCGCGTTCGCAGAGTTCCTCGGCTTCGCTCATGATATGCGTGCTGTAAATCACAACTTTGCCCGCGCCCTTGTACGCCCGCGCAAACTCGAGCACCGCACGTCTTGCCACGACATCCAAACCGTTGGTCGCCTCGTCAAGTATCAGCACGCTGGGATTGTGAATCACCGCACGTCCGATCACAATTTTTTGTTTCATGCCCGTGCTGTACTCACTGGCGCGACGATCCAGAAGTTCGTTCAACTCGAGTTTATCCGAGAGTTCTTTGATGCGTTTCGCCGTGTCGAGTTTCCCCATGCCGTAAAAACTGGCAAAATACTCGAGGATTTCACGACCAGTCAACCGGTCATACAAACCCATGCCACCGTTGACCACACCAATGTTGCGCCGTACCTGCTCGGCTTGGGTGCGCACGTCAAAACCTGCCACCGAAATACTGCCTTCACTTGGCTCGAGCAACGTGGCAATGATCCGTAGCGTGGTGGTTTTACCTGCCCCGTTCGGTCCGAGCAAGCCGTAAATTTCGCCTTCCTTGGTTTGAAACGACAAATTGTTGACCGCGAGCACTTTTGCACCGTATCGTTTTGTAAGGTTTTGCACTTGCAACATGAAATAGCCTCCGGGGGTTTGATCTTCTTACGTTTTACAATTCAAAAAAGTTCCCAGCCTCAAGGCGCACCGAGCTGCCAACCATCAAACCAGGCTTTGGCACACTCGAGCCACCAATCCTTGCAATCTTGGCTGGCATGACCCAAACGCAGCACGGCACGCCCAGCAATGTCTTGTAAATGCACCAGCCCAAACACCCGAGAATCCAAACTCGAGCCGCGCAGTCGGTTGTCGCCCATGACAAAAACCGTGCCTGGTTTAACAACTGTGGGACCCGAATCTTCGACGGCGGCAGGTAAATTGATGTAAAACTCGTGGGTTTTAACCGAATTTAAGTAGACCACACCGTTTTTCAGCTCAACCGTGTCTCCAGCCATACCAATGATGCGCTTCACAAAATACGGTCTAAACTTCCAAACGTCCAGCAAGCGGTTGGCAACATACTCCAGAAGCGGCAGACTCTCAAACAACCTCGAGACAGGCTCGAAGCTGTAATCACTTTCAATCGGCGGCTTTAAAACGATCACATCGCCGTGGTGCAAGTAATTTGGTCTGACCCCCCAAGCCGCCAACCAACGCTCGAGTTTGGCAACCAACAAAAAATCACCACTCGAAAGCGTCGGATACATGCTCTCGCCGCGCACGCCAACCGGGATTACCAAGAACGTCACGATCAACCACGCCGGCAGCAGCGTCTCGAGCAGCAATTCTCTGAACACCCGAGTCCACCAGGTTTTGACAGGTTTTTGGGGTTTCACACTCGAGCGACCAGTTTGAGTCACGGTTTTTGCTGACTCAATCGGCTCGAGATGTGGTTTGATTTGACTTTCAACTCGAGCCTCGGTCGCTATTTTAATTTGATGCTCCTGGGTTGATTCACCTCGAGGCGCGTTCTTAATCATGCCCAAATGCTCGACGTAATCCAGACGATTCGAGAGGCTGGTTGAATCCAGATTTGATGCGTGTTCAAACTGAATGTGCTCTGTTCCAGCCGAATCAAAACGAGGTTGGATTTGAACAAAATCTTTGGGCAACACCGAATCTGTGTTTTCTGAATCATTGTTTTCTGGAGCATTGGGCGGGTCTAAAGGCACGCGAAATTGTACCGAATTTGACATGAGTTATACAGATTACACGGGAGCAGTCGAAAAAGCCTGACTGTTCCCCGCAATTTGGTATTACAAGTTGCTGATTTGTAAAAAGCTCGGACAGACCCGAAAGCCTGGTCATCCCTCAACGCGAGGGCATGGGCTAGCCGATTTAAAACCAGACAACCATGTTTAAGCCTATTTAAACGCTGCCAAGTTAATACTAATTTTGTAAACGCAATCACTGTCGGCTTCGGTGCGCATCAAAAACTTTAAGTTATTGCCAGTGTCCACTGGGTTTTTGGAAAAATCAAAATAATAGACCATCGTTCCGCTCCAGGTGGCTCGAGCGCCAGTGTTTGCCGCCCAGTCGTCGAGGAAGTTAATGCGGTACGGCGCGACAATTTTATTGTTATTATCAAGCACGCCCACTTGGTACGCGTCGCGCAAGGTGTCTTTCTCGAGTCCTTCAATTTTCATGAAGACCCTCAAGTGATTGTCTGGCAATCGGCTGCGGGCAATCTCGAGGGCGCTGGCGACGGTCAGGGTTTTAAAGTTATCTCGAGCCTCGAGCGCGGCGGCTTTGACAAAATCACTTTGTCCTGCGACCGCAATGGCGCTGGGGCGGCTGCCGAGTGTGGCGTAACTGCTGGGTTTGGTTTGCCAGTCGCTCAGGCATTTGGTATCGCCGCCGTACACTTCGACCACATTGCCAGCTTCAAACGCACCATTTTTGACGTTCAAACTGATGTTGCTCGAGGTTGGCACGTCTGGACCTCGGCGGTACACCCCATCAAGAATGGCTTTGGCAGCGGTTTCGTCAAGTTTGGGCAGCCATGCGAAAGCACTTCCTGCAAAGCCGAGAATCAGGCATCCTGTAAGTCCGAAAAAGATTTTTGTTTGTCGCATTTTATCTCCTTAAACTGTGGCTCGAGTGTATTGAATTGGGTTGTTGCAAATTCTTGAATTTCGTGAAGACGGCTTTATTTGATAAACACAACCTGACAGTTTTTGCCCAGCGCCAAAATTTTTGCCGCGTCGCTGGCAGAGACCATCACGTAATCCCTGAACACAGAATTTTGAACACCGTCGGCTGGCACGGCGCGGATGGCTTTGACAATCAGGGGTTGAACGTTGGCAGCCAGAAAACTGAGCGCTTGATCTTGAGAGGTCGCAAATGATGCGATGCCCGTTTCGCCAACCAAATTAGAATCCACGCCCTCAATGGCTTTGGGATCGGGCCAGACTTTTTGATTGCTGGGATTCACAATGGCAGGGCTTTCACTGGGCGTTAACGACGGGTTCAAACCTCGAGCATCGACCAGAATCGCGCAGCCCAAAGTCGTGCGTTCCGTACCTGTGGCGGCGCTTCCACTGGGTTTGCTGCTTTCTGCGCCTGTGCTTTGATTTGGACTCGCGCCGAGCGGTGATTTTTCTGAACCTGATGTGGCAGGACTTGATGCTGCAGGTTTGTCACTCGAGACTTGAGATGACGTGTTTGAAGGTTTGGTGAGCGCACCCGAGCCAGATGTGGCTGTTGTTGAGCTTGAACCTGTAGGCGCAGTGTCAGCATTAGATGTACTGCTCGAGCCTGAACCTGCAAGCCCCGAATCTTTACCGCTCGAGCTGCTGCTTCCAGAACCCGCCAAGCCAGAGTCTTTGCCGCTCGAGCTTCCAGAACCAGAACCCGCCAGACCACTGCCACCCGCACTCGAGCTTGGTGTCCCTAGTTTTGGATTTGCCAAGCCGCCGCCCGCAGTGCTCGAGCCTGGACTGCCAGAAGTTGTTGGTGGAGTGCTCGTGCCTGTTCCTGAAGTGCTGCCTGGGCGGTTTGAAGGGGTGCTCAGTCCACTTCCAGCGCTCGAGCTTGGCTGGTTTGTCCCAGTTTGGCTTGGGCGCGAGGACTCAGCGCCCGAAACTGGATTGACTGGCGTTCCTGAAGGTCGAGAATCCAGACTCGAGGTGGGTTGTCGGTTGCTGCTCGAGGGTCCACCCGTGGCGGCTTGTGAAACGGTTGAGTTCGCTGAACTGGGTGCATTCGTCTCGAGACTCGAGCCTGTGCCGCCGCCACCAGCCAAGCCATTCGTTTCTGGCGCGAGGCTTGCGCCAGATGCTCCCACTTTAAAAGGACTGCTGGCATCTCCTGGTTGTGCGGCACTCGAGCGCACGCTGGCGAGTTGCAATTTTCCCGCTCCCGAAGTCGCACCGCTCGAGACCCGAGCAAGACCCGAATTGTTTGCCGTACTCGAGCTTCCAGAATTGCTACTGATTTTTTCGGCAGCACCCTTGCTGGTCACATTGGAGCGCAATAAATTTGGCTTGGCAAGACTCGAGTTGAAATTGGGCAATATTGCTTGTTGTGCCGAAGACGGAGCAAGCAACGGTGAGCGTTGTTGCAGCTTAATCACCTGTGAGGCGCTGGGTTTCAATAGCTTCAACGGTGCTTGCAGGGTTTTGACCACTGGTTTTGGCAATGGGCTGGAAATGGCAATCTCAGACTCAACTCGAGGCGTTACGGGCTTGACTGCTTGAGTGATGGGTGTTTTGACTTTTGCCTCAACAGGTGTTGCTTTGACCACCACTTGCGTTTTCACTCGAGGTTTGACGGGCACAATCTTTTGAATTGGCGGCGCGACCTTTTTGGGAAACTCGAAGACAATTGCACTGACTTTGGGCGTTATGTTGGCTTGCAGCAAGTAAAAACCCATGCCAGCCAACACCAAACCATGCAACAAAACGCTGGCAAGAACGGCTTTACGCTTGATCGGATCGCTTAAATCAAATCCTTGCCACAAACTGGTCATGGTCGCTCCTGCACAGCAACAGCCAAACGCGTCGCCCCAGCGCGTTTGATGGCATCCATCACCTCGACCACGCGCCCATGACGGGCGTCCGTATCGGCGCGTAACGACACGGCACTTGGCGCACCTTTAAAAATACCTCGCAAAGCTTGCTCGAGTTGCAACGGCGTCAAATTCACGCGTTTCTCGAACAAAATCCGACCATCTTTGGTCAGCACCACTTCGGGCGCGGGTTTGCTGCTCGAGGCTTGACTGGCGCTGGGCAAATCCACTTTTAAACCGCGTTCAGATTTTAGAAAGCTTGTCGTGGTCATGAAAAAAATCAGTAACAGCAACACAATGTCCACCATTGGCGCAAACGTAAAAATTGGAGCGGCTGGGCGTGATCGGCGGCGACGCATCTTCATCCCCTCGAGAGGCTGGGTTGCAGCGATTTTGGAGGCTCGAGCGAGTCCATTTTGGCGCTCTGATGGGAATCTGAGGCGTACAAACCCGCCTCGATCAAGGTGGTGGTTAAAAATTCTTTGCTGTGATCCAAAGCGTTCAGAAGCGAATCGTAACGGCGGGTTAAAAAACTGTGACCGACGTGCGACAAAACCGCCACAATCAGACCCGCCGCAGTCGCAACCAACGCCTCGCTGATGCCGCCAGCCAGTTGACTGGGCGAGGGCTGACTGACCTGCGAAAACACGGTAAACGCCCGAATCATGCCAAAAACCGTGCCCAACAAACCCAGCATCGGCGCAACTTGCGCAATGGTCGCCAGCGTTCCCAAACCGCGCCCGAAGCGTTCCTCCTCGAGCAACATCGCTTGCTGTACTCCAGCCTGTACCGCCTCAGAGCCGAATTGCACACGTTCCAAACCTGCACTTAAAACTTTGGCGGCGGGAGAATCCTCTCGAGCGACATCTGCCAGCGCAAGGCGCACATTGGCTGCCAACAAATCCGCTTTAACCTGCGCGTACAACTTGGCGGAGCTTGTGGTCGCTTTGGCAAAAACTTGATAACGGTAAAAGAACACAAAAGCGGCATAAACCGACACCAGCAGCAACACCACCGCCACCGGTCCGCCGCCTTTTAGTAAAGTTAAAAAATCCATCAACAACTCCAATCCCCAGCAACTTCTTTGGGGCAACCTTCGCATAGAAGAGCATGAAAAGGATGATCTGTTTGAAAATAAAATTCACCAAAAAACAGATTTGGCTCGAGTTAGGAACGATTAAGCCAGTCCAGTAAAAAAGCACGAGACTCATTGTTGAATCCTCGTGCCTTTTGTTTGATGGTGGGCCGTGTTGGACTCGAACCAACAACCCGCTGATTAAGAGTCAGCTGCTCTGCCAGTTGAGCTAACAGCCCCCACAACACTGCTCTCGCAGCGTGAAGAAGTGTATCGCCCCAAACAGGGCTTGTCAAGATAAGCAATTGCCGTTATACTCTCCCCTCGAGACGCATTGCGTCCGACGGTTCGGGGCATAGCGCAGCCTGGCTAGCGCACCTGGTTTGGGACCAGGGGGTCGCAAGTTCGAATCTTGCTGCCCCGACCATTTTTCTCGAGACTCCCAAAATCTCGAGTTTGTAGTACAATAGTTGTGCTGCGGCTATGATGTAACGGTAGCATGTGACCCTTCCAAGGTCTTCGTTTCGGTTCGAATCCGAATAGCCGCTCCAAAAGAAAACACCCCGATTTGGGGTGTTTTTTGTGGCTCGAGGTTTCTGGAATTCAAAAACAGAATGCGCTAGACTGATTTTATGATCTTAGAGAAACGAATGACGGCTGAGGAGTATCTCGAGTTTGAAAAAACTTCTGAGCTTCGACACGAATTCGTGGATGGCGTGTTGCTCAAAATGGCTGATGTAAAAAAGCGAAAAAATCGGATTGTTGGCAGATTGATTCGATTGCTAGATGAACTTGTCGAAACAAAGGGTTGTGATTTATTTTTTACGGTTGTCAAAATGCAAATTCCAAACGGAAAATACCGTTACCCCGACGTGGTTGTGACTTGCGAAGAAGATGCCGACGAATACTTGATTCAAGCACCTTGCGCGATTTTTGAAGTGCTCTCGGAAAGCACCGAAGATGTTGACCAAGGCGAGAAACTCGAGGAATACCTAAAAATTGCCAGTGTTCAACGTTACGTGCTGTTGCGGCAAGATCGGGCGTTGGTCATGGTGTACGCTCGAGAAAACGATGATTGGCGGTTTTCGTTGCTCGAGAACACAGGGGAATTTGACGTTCCGTGCGTTGGTGCGACTTTAAAACTAGAGGATATTTACGCTGGCATTGTCTAAAAATTGCTCCGATTCAAGTATTTTTTGTGACTCGAGATTTTGCAACTTGCCCGTA
>JANLWR010000811.1:0-4000 GCA_031364625.1 Deinococcales bacterium
AATATCGCCTGCAATTTCCTTGCCGTAACTGGCAAAATCACCCTCTAAATTGAGCACATCGTCTCGGATTTGAAAAGCCGCCCCCAAATCCAAACCCGCCAACTCGAGTTTTTGATTCGGTACACAACCCGCCGCGAGCGCCCCAAGTTTGAGCGGTGAGACCACGGTATACCGTGATGTTTTCAACCGCACCATCTCGAGGTAATCGCCTAAACTGACATCCCAACGCGCCTGAGCCACCCACGCCAAATCCATCTGCTGTCCTTCGGCGGTACGGTGGATCATCTCTAAAAATTCCTCGAACGCCCCCGCAACCCCCGCCTGATGAACCACCTGCCACATGTAAATATGCAGCGCATCGCCGGCATTGATCGCCAGTGCGGGTGGGTACAGACGGTGCAGTGCGGGTTTGCCGCGCCGCTCATCAGAATCATCCTCGATGTCGTCATGAATCAGAACCCAATTTTGGAACAACTCGAGCGCCGCCGCCAGCGGTAACGCCTGCTCAAATTTCGCACCGTGAGCAATGGCGGAAGCAATCAACAACTTGGACCTGATCATTTTGCCTGGGCGCGAAGGGTATTCGCGCATCATGGCGTACAACTGCGCAATTTCGGGAATGGCGTGGGTCTTGGGCAAAACGGCATCGATAAAACTGCCGATGGCGCTTGAAATTCGCCCAGAGTCAAGGCTCGAGAATGAAGGTGCAATGGTCACAACATAACTGTAAGCCGATGCGCCAAGAAGTTCAATGAACCTGGACTGCAATTACGCGTTTTGAATGCAAGGCACCAAACCCAATTCCGTGACCATATACGCCATCTGAACATCAAAATCATCTTTAGGCAGTGGTTTCTCGAGCAGCAAGGCATTGCAGGTGACACCAATCAATTGCACATTTGGGCGCAATTGAGGCAATAACCTGTCGTAAAAACCCGCGCCGTAACCCAGCCTCGTTCCAAAACGGTCAAACACCAATCCGGGCACGAGCACCACATCAACAAGCCTCGGCTCAAGTTCGGGTTCAATCATCTCAGGCTCGAGCATCCCAAGTTTGTTTCGGGTTTTGGCGCTCGAGAACGGGTGCAGTGACAATTTATGGTTTGGATTGACCCGAGTCGTCCAAAACTCCAGATTCGGTAAAGAATCGAGCATTGGTTCGAGAGAAATTTCAGAACCAAACGCTTTGTAGCTGAGCACCACTCGAGCACCTGAACCCGCCAAGAATTCCTCGAGATGCTTGCAGATTTCAACGGAGACATCAGGCACGCTCGAGCGTACTTTTTTTGCCCATTTTCGCCAATCTGCTTTGCTGGCGGATAAATCTGGAATCAACGAAACCTGTCCGTATCGCGCAAATGGGCGTTGAAATTGGTATTCGGTCTGAATTCGCCGCCCCGTCCGTGCAAAAAGTACAAAAACTTCTGACCGCTCTGATTGGTACGCTTCGCCGTGACAATTGCCTCGAGTGCGGCGCTACCAGGGTTATTGATTGGGGTCGGCGGCAAACCCACATGCAAGTAAGAATTGTATGGCGTGTCCGTCTTAAAATCGCCATCACGGCGGCTTAACTCTGGAAGGCGCTTTCTTAAACCGTAAGCAATGATTGGATCCGATTGCAACGCCATACCAATCTCGAGACGGTTTAAGAACACACCCGCAATGGTTGGCATTTCCGAATTGTTGCCCGCCTCGGCTTGAACCACACTGGCGAGCGTCACCCATTCAAACACACTGAGTTTCAAGGTTTTCAGTCTCTCCAGCCTCGCGGTTGACAATTCCTGGTTAAAACGAGTCACCAAGGTCTTGGCAATACTTTCGGGGGTGTCTTCCGGTTTAAACAAATACGTGGCTGGAAACAAAAAACCTTCCAAATTTGGCGCATTCTTGATTTCAGGCATCAATGATGTATTGGCAAAGGCTTTGACAAAATCATCCACCGTTCCAAATTGTGTCGCACCAAACCGCGTCGCAATATCGACCAGTCGCAAACCCTCGGGAATCGTCACCCGAACTTCCCTGGGGCGACCTTGCAAGCCTAATTTCTTAGCAATCTCGAGGTTCGAGAGTTTGCCGTCAAGATCGTACAAACCCTCTCGCACGATCACCTCTTGGTTGGTGAGCTTCAACAGCGCCCGAAAGGCTTGAGATGATTTAATCAAACCCGATTGCTCGAGTTGTCTGGCAACATCAGACATGTTCATGCCCGGTTTGATCTCGAGCGTGACCTTGCCGACCCCTGTGGCAGCCACAAGTTTGGAGGCGTACAACCAACCACCTCCGAGCAACACGAGCAGGGCGGCAACAATGACCAATAAGATACGAAAGGGTTTCACAACGCGTACGATTCTACAGTGAAACGATGCGGCTGTGCTCGATTCACAAAACTCAAAACCCTGCCGTTTTCTCGAGCAGCAATGCTTCAAGTTGAGCCTCATTCAGTATCGTTACACCCAATTCATTGGCTTTGTCGAGCTTGGACCCTGCCGCCTCACCGGCGATCAGATAATTGGTTTTTTTGGTGACGCTGCCCGTCACCCGCGCACCGTTTTCTTCAAGGTGTTTTTGAATTTCGTCCCTGGATTTGGACAATGACCCCGTAATCACAAATGCCAGCCCTGCCAGTTGCGTGCCTATCGGTTTGGCATTTGAGGTTAAATTCAGTCCCGCCGCCTCGAGTTTGGTGATTAAGGCTTTGATGCGAGGAAGATTTAGACCATCCACAATACTCGCCGCAATCGTATCGCCCATGCCTGCAATGCTCGAGAATTGCTCCAAACTGGCGTTCTGGATCGCCTTTAAATCTGGGAAGTTTCGCTCGAGCAAATTCGAGACTTTATCGCCGACCATGCTCATGCCCAAACCGTAAATGACCCTCGAGAGTTCACGGGATTTACTGGCTTGGATTTGATCCACAAGCTTTATGGCGCTCTTCTCCCCCATTCGGTCTAGTGCCGCGACCTTAGAAACCTCGAGTGCGTACAAATCGGCAACGTCTTTGACAAGCCCCGCCTCGAGCAACTGGTTGATGCGTTCGTCGCCCAAACCTTGAATGTCCATCGCATCGCGGGACACAAAATGGCGAATGCGTTCAAACTCTTTGGCTTTGCAGGCATCGTTGCGGCAAAAATGATGTGCTCCCGTTTTCTCGAGGATACTGCCACACGCGGGGCAGTTGGTTGGAAATTCAAACGGTGTTGAGCTTGGGTCGCGTTCCTCGAGAATCACCTTGACAATCTCGGGAATCACGCCACCCGCTTTGCGCAGCAGTACGCGGTCGCCAACATGTAAGCCGAGCGCGTCAATAAAATCTTGATTGTGCAAGGTAGCTCGAGAAACCTCAGAACCTTCGATGACGCGAGGTTCGAGTTCACTAACGGGCGTGATCTTGCCCGTACGACCAACTTGAATGGTAATCGAAAGTAATTTGGTGGCAACCTCTTCGGCTGGGAACTTATAGGCAATCGCCCATTTTGGCGCTCGAGAGGTAAAACCAACCTCGTCTTGCAGCCGCAAATCGTTGAGTTTTGCCACGCTGCCGTCCGCATCAAACTCGAGCGTAGACCGTAACTTGGTCATTTTCTGGTGGTACGCCTCGATGCCTGCCGCCCCAGTCACGACCTCGGACTGGTCTGAAACTGGAAACCCGAGCTTTGAGAGAAACTCGAGCAAGCCAAACTGGGTTTGAATCGGCAATCCACGGTGCGAACCGATGGCGTAAAAGTACGCTTTCAGATTACGAGCCGCCGTTTTATTCGGGTCTTTTTGTCGCAACGTTCCAGCCGCCGCGTTGCGCGGATTTTTGAAGGCGGGCAGCGCGTTCTCCTCGAGTTCTGTATTGATGCGGGCGAACTCGGCGCGGCTCAAAAAGACCTCGCCGCGCACCTCGAGATCAAGCGGTTCTTTCAACTCCCTTGGAATCTCGGGGATGGTCAGCACATTGTGCGTCACGTCCTCGCCCGTCTCGCCATCCCCTCGAGTTGCCGCCCAAACGAGTTTG
>JANLWR010000849.1:0-6401 GCA_031364625.1 Deinococcales bacterium
TACACCGAAGACGAATTTTACCTCGAGCGTGAAGATGCCCTGGTCAGGCATCATGCCCAGCACTTGCACTGGCAACCCAAACACATGGACTTGCTGGCGCTCGAGGGGCATATCGTGCGGGTTCAGTGGGTGGTGCATGAAAGTGTTTGGGAGAAATTTCATGCACTCACCAAAGTTTTACCCGACCTCGAGATCAGCCCAGCGACGGCGCCGTGGTCGCCAGAAACGGTCTTTGCCAGCATCACCAAAACAGGCTCGAGCAAACTGGGTGCGGCAATATGGTTGGCAAACCATTACGGTTGCAGTTTAGAGAACGTGATGATGGTTGGCGACGCGGATAACGATGTGGAATTGATTGCGAATGCGGGTTTAGGCGTGGCGATGGGCAACGGTTCGGTGAACGCCAAAGCGGTGGCAAAAAAAATAGTGGCGAACGTGGACAACGGAGGTCTGGCAGAGGCGATTGATCTGGCGTTGCAAACCTTGAACGCTTAAACTCGAGCCATGAAACGTCTATGCTTGTTTTTGGTAGTGCTTGTTTTAGCCTCGAGTTTTGCATTTGCCAGCACCGACAGCGACCTGAAATTGCTGGTGTCCAAAATGCAACAGGCAATTGTGACGCAAGACAAGAGTGCCTATCTCGAGTTGGTCGATTTGAGCGACCCGATTTTTAAAGTTGAACACTCGAGGTTTATTGACGACTGGCTGCAAAATCCTGTCAGTCAACTCGAGCTTGATGTGGTGCTGCAAGGTGAAGAAGCTGAAAGCGCCAATGGTTTGCTGACTTGGAAGTATCAAAACAAAGACAAAGACCCCATCACCTCGAGCTACCGTGCCAAGTTTGTCAAACTTGATGGAAAGTGGCGTTATGCTGGCGAATTCTGGCTTCTGCTAAAAGCAGAAAACATTGGTGTTCTGTTCATGCCCGGTTTAAACGCCCAAGCCCAACAGGTGCTCGAGTTGCTGCCAGAGATCACCAAACATGTGGCAAGCAGCCTCGAGTTTGAAAGTCAAAAGCCCATCACGGTCAAAGTTTACGATTCCAACGAGACGGTGACGCAAAGTGTGGGTTTAAGTTGGACGGTTTTTGGTGGTTGGAACGAACCCGACGAAGCCATCAAAATGACGGCTCACGCTGGCGGCGCCATCTCGAGCAGTTTGCTGGCGCACGAAATCACGCACGATTACGCGTTTGAGCATTTTGGATCGCACAGTTTTCCGTGGTGGCTCGATGAGGGTTTGGCAGAATTTGTGGCTTCGAGGTACTGGACCGCCTCGAAAGTGAATAAAAAATTAAATACCGTTTCCAATTGGGCGATCTTCACCAGGCTCGAGCCTTGGGAGAACATCAGCGATTTGAACACGACGCCCACACAATTATGGGATTTTGTGTACGTTCAAGGATTTGCTTTTGTGCAGTACCTCAGCACCATTTACGGACAAGGAGCAAGAAATCGCTGGCTGATTGAAATCTCGAGCGGCAAGAACCTAACCCAAGCCGCACAAATCGCATTTGGGGCATCGTTTGAGCAAGTCAATCAAGACTTTGAAACCTGGCTCAAGCAACGCGTGGCAAGCTCGAGCACTGAAATCGGGTTTGAGAATTATCTCAGCAATCTCGGCACTTCCTTTCATCCAGCGTTTCAGCCCGTGCCCACAGCCCATTGCACCATGATGACGGCTTCATTGGGTTTTAACAGGGTGCTCGAGATTTGACCGACGCTGGGTTTAGCGCCCCAGACTTTGTAAAGCTCGGGCGAAAGTTGCAATTCTGCGACAACTTGGAAACCGTATTTTTCGTAAACTGAGAACATGAGCTTACCCAAACGCAGTGAAGTCGGAAAAGAGAAAACCTGGAGTGTCGAAACTGTTTTTGCGGACGAAACCCAGTGGCGTGTCGCCCTCGAGACACTGCCAGCTTCAGCAAGCGAAATTGCCAAGTACGCGGGCAGGTTAAACGAATCTGGCAGTATTTTATTTGAGGCTCTCGAGCTTCGTGACGGCGTGATGATGGATGCTTACAAGATCAGCATGTACGCAAGTTTGCTGTCATCTATCGAAGGCACAAACACCTTGTACTCGAGCATGAATGCTGAGATTGCTTCGGCTGGCGCACAGTTGTCTGGGGCGGCAGCCTTTTTTGGTCCAGAGTTGCTTGCTTTTGAAGACGCGAAACTCGAGCAATTTATGCGTGACGAACCCAAGCTTGAGATTTACAGCCATTACTTTGAAGAGTTGCGTTCAGAGCGCGATCACGTGCGCAGCGGTGAGGTCGAAATGCTTCTCGCGCAAGCCAGCGATCCGCTTGGGGCGGTGCATGGCATCTCGAGCGCGGTGAACGATGCCGACATGAAATTTAAGACCATTGAACGAGACGGAATTCAAGTTGAGGTTTCCCACTCGAGCGTTGGCGAGTACCTTTCGGACAACAATGCGAATGTGCGCCGTACGGCGTTTGAAGCCTATGCAGACGGTCATTTGGCGTTTCAGAACACGCTGGCGGCAACCTTGCAGGGCAGCGTGAAAAGTTATGTCTTTAAAGCGCGAGCCAGAAATTACGGCTCGAGTTTGGAAATGAGTTTGGCGCGTAATCATATTCCCAAACGCGTATTTGAGAACCTGCTCGAGACGTTTAAAGAATACCTTCCCGTCTGGCACAAGTATTGGCGGCTTCGCAAGCAAGCCATGAATGGGGCTTTGCGCACCGGCGACGCACCCATTTACGAATCTCCCGCCCCGCTTGTACCAAGCACCAAAGTCACGTTTTTGGAGGCTTCACATTTGGTCATCAAGGGCATGGAACCGCTCGGAGCAGAATACACCGACCCCATGCGCAAGGGTTTGCTCGAGCAACGCTGGGTCGATTGGGGTCAGAATCAGGGCAAGGGCGCGGGCGCGTACTCGAGCGGCGCTCAGGGGACGCACCCATTTATTTTTATGAGCTGGACGGACGACCTGTACTCGCTTTCGACGCTGGCGCACGAACTTGGGCATTCGATGCACTCGTATTTTACCAATTTAACCCAACCCGCCATTTACACCGATTACAGCATGTTTGTTGCCGAGGTTGCCAGCAATTTCAACCAGGCATTGGTTCGCCACGACCTTCTAAAATCCGCAAGCGACAAAACCGCTAAACTGGCATTGCTCGAGGAGGCGTTCTCGAACTTTCATCGCTATTTGTTTGTCATGCCGACCCTGGCGCAACTCGAGCGAGAAATGTATGAACGAATCGAGCGCGGCGGTTCGATCAATGCCCCGTTTTTAAGCGAACGGCTGGTCGAATTGTTTTCTGAAGGTTACGGCGGCGCGGTGGAGATTGACGCCACCCGTTTGGGCGCGAGTTGGATGAACTTTGGACACTTGTACTCGCCGTTTTACGTTTATCAGTACGCCACCGGCATTGCCGCCGCGAACGCCTTGGCTAAGGATGTGCTGACAGAGGGCGAACCCGCCGCCGAGCGCTATCTGGAATTTTTGAAAACGGGCAGCTCGAGGTATCCGATTGATGCCTTAAAACTGGCTGGCATCGACATGAACAGTCCAGAACCCGTGCAACGCGGTTTTGAGGTTTTGAAGAGCATGGTCGATGAACTCGAGGCTGTGATTTAATCTTCAGCTCGAGTGGTTGTCTGGTATTTTCACAGCAATTTTCAGGCGTCTTAGACTTGTTTGGCAAGTCTAAGGCGCATGTTTGGTATTTGCAACGGCAAATTCGTGATGGTTGCGTCCAGAATCGAAATTCTGACACTCGAGAGTTCATCTTTGGCTTTAAAATTTCTCGAGCCGCCTGAAATGACACGCAAAATTTTGGGTCGCCAAGCTCAAATTCAAAGCATAATCACCATTTGATTTGAAATATTGGTGGCAAAATACACTTCAAAATAAATATATTCAAGTACATAATTTATAGAAATCATCTTACCTAACAGATTAGAATCAAATAATTTTGACCGAGTATAGATATGGTTAACCAAACCTTTGACTCAACAAAAGATGGTCTAAAATTCAGAAACGCAAGTTATAATTAGAACTGTGTGTACAATCTGGTCACGGAAGACTTAAAAAAACAGGCGTCAAAACGTGTAAAGTCGTCACAACTCAAATTTTTCGCAAAGGAGTTACTATGAACATCAAAACAAATGATGCAGCCAATCAAACCCCGCTCCTCGAACAAAAACCGTATCAAACCCCCAAACTCGAGGTTCATCAGGCATACAACGCCCTGACCGCCGGCATTGGGCTTTCAATCGGCTTGGTACAACCATTCCCATCAATTCTAGATGATTCAGTCAGCCTCAACCCAGAGGAGCTTGGAATATGAATCTTAAAAACGTTTCCTGGATTTTGCCATTGTTTCTGGCTGTTTCATGCTCACAAACACCAAGCCTAAACACCAAACCAACCGCTGCCAACAAAGTCCTGGGCACGGTATCACTTGGCATTGGTGCTGATGCTGGAGGCTCGAGCGTCCATATTTCACCAAGGGCGGCACTGCCAGACAATGCCATTACTGTTGGCTTGCCAACCTTCGTCACATTTAATGATTTAAACACCAACACCCGTTACCTTAGCGCAAGATTTCCAGTGACCAACAATACCGCCACCGCTTTCACCAACTTGACCTTGCACGCTTACAACAAAAATGGCTTTGGTATTGGTGGAACAGCCGTAGAAAACATGATCAACTTTAACGGTGGAGCAACCGCCAGCAACGCCCAAAGCTTGTTGCCTATCCACAAAACAGATGCGGGCATTCCAAACCCAATCCTTGACTCTGCCAACGCCGACTTTCAAGCCTTTAACGTCGATGATATCCAAGTTCTGACCGCCGAAGCACTTGCCCTTGTGCCAGGCACCATCACCGCATCAGATACCATTTTGCAATACGGCTTCGTTGCCCGAAACGCCCTAGGTGGTCGAGAAATCCTTGCAGGTGCTACTGGCACAGTTACCATCGCTTACAAATTGCCAGACGGAAACGTGAATGCAGCCTATAAGTTCAAAGCAGACTTTGTGCTCGCAAACGACGCCAACACCCGAGTCACCCGTGGTTTGGGTGATACCACAGCCGCCGCAGACGCTCGAGTGTCCGCGATTACTGCCAATGAAGTCTTTTTGGTGGGTGACGATACCGATCTCACGATCAATACGCAACAACGGGTGACAAACATTCTGATTAGCAGCAGCCCCGTTTGCTTGATATCAACTCTTGCGTGTAGCCTGACAACCACTGTAACTTCAACAGGAACTGGAGCTGCGACCACACTTGCCCCGTATTCAATTGGTATCACAGCCACTCCAGCAGCCGGAACAGAATTGACCAGCGTTGAAGTGGATTGGGGCGACCTCACTCCTGTCGAAACCCTCACCCTACCAACCACCGGAGCATCACACACTTACGGACTTCCTGGCGCATACGGCATCACCATTACGGCAACCGACAGCAACACTGACACGGCAATAGATGCACCCTCCGTTTTAGTTCTTTAAATTCATAAGCTCAAACTGAAATTCAAAGGTCAACCTCGAGAAACAGAAATTTTGTTTCTCGAGTTTTTTGTATCACGTTTTATTGCCAATCGTTTGGACGCTCACCCAAACCAAGTTTCCACGCCACCGCCTCCGCCACCCGTCTCGAGGCTTGCCCGTCGCCGTAAGGGTTGGGTTTGCCGCGCATGGCATTTAAAGCTTGTTCGCTCGAGAGCAGTTCGTTGACCGTATTGAACACACCCTCACCCGTTGTTCCAGCCAGTTTGAGGACACCCGCCACTAATCCCTCAGGACGTTCGGTGACATTGCGCAAGACCACCACAGGCACGCCCAAGGTCGCGCCGCTCTCTTGCACCCCACCAGAATCCGTGACCAGCAAACTCGAGCGAGCCATTAACGCCGCCATCGCGCCAAATTCGAGCGGCTCGAGCAAACTGAAGTTCTTGACGTGCTCGAGTTCTGGGTAAATGGCTTCGCGCACGGCTGGATTGAGGTGAACTGGAATCACAAAATGCGTGTCTTTGTGCATGTTGGCAACTCGAGCCAGCGCGGCGGCAAGTTCGCGCATCACGGGTAGGTTCTCGCGGCGGTGCATGGTCACGGTGACAATGCGCTTTCCTGCTGGAAGTTCGGGCGCAACCCCCCTGGTGCTGGCGAACAAGACCGCATCGACCTCAGTTTGACCCGTCACGACCACGCTCGAGCTACCTTTACCCTCTTTGTAGAGGTTTTCGGCTGACCCCCTGGTTGGCGGTAAGTCCAAGTCTGTGATGACGCTGGTCAGTTTGCGATTGGCTTCCTCTGGGAAGGGTTCGCGCATACTTCCCGAACGAAGTCCAGCCTCAACGTGGGCGACAGGAATTTGCTCGAAGAATGCCGCCAATGCCACCGCAAAAGACGTGAGGGTG
>JANLWR010000854.1:0-1521 GCA_031364625.1 Deinococcales bacterium
TAGAGACAATTGTAATAGTAGCAGAAATAACAGTTCGAGGAAACCCCGATCTGGTCTGAATTTTAAAGATTTTTTTAGGTCAGAGTCTAAAAGTATTGACTTCAATACTGGTGAAACAGCAGTGTCAAGGTTTTTTTGAACATTTTGGCAAAATCAAGATTCCAGGTTGTGATTCTCAATCATTGAGCGTTGATCTCCAACTCGAGCCACATCTCTGGCGCTGCGGCGACCAAATTGGTGTGCCAGATCGCGTTCAGTCAGCCGCAAGGCGGTGGGTCGCCCGTGCGGACAAGTCCAGGGGATTTCGCAAGCCCGTAGCGCCTCGAGCAAATCTGATGCGGCACTGTAGGCAAGCTTGTGTCCCGCTTTGATCGCAGGATGACAAGCCAACCTCGAAAGCACCGCCCTTTTGGCTTCATGCTCACCCAGCGCCTCATGGACGATCTCTCGAGCAAGGTCGGGCAGTGGTAGCCCCAAAACCACTGCCGGCAACGCCCGAACGCGGTAGAGACTTGCGCCAAACGGCTCGAGGGTTAAACCCCAAGCCTCGAGTTCTGGCGCTCGGGCTTCAAAGTGTGACACTTCGAGTGGCGTGAGTTGAATCAGTTCTGGTTCGGGGAGTTCCAAACTTGCCCCCGCGTCAAAGGCGCGTTCGAGTTCTTCAAACAAAATCCGTTCGTGCGCAGCGTGTTGGTCGATCAACCACAGATCACCATCACCCTCCGCCAGCAAATACGCATCGCGGTACGCACCGATGTACAAAAGTGCTGGAAAACTACTTCCAAACGCCCGAATCGGACCGGTGACGACTCGAGGTTCGGGTGCAGATTTCGCCAATGGGTGCTCTCGCAAAGCCGTCACAATTGCCGTTTCAATCAAGTCTCGAATCACATCAGGCTCGAGAAAACCGACCCGCAGTTTGGACGGGTGCGTATTGACATTGATTTTTTGCGGCGGTACTGAAAGGTCCAGCACACAAATTGGCGCATAATTTTTGGGCAGCAAACCTTGAAATGCCTTTAAGATCGCCTGCGCCACGTGTTCCTCGAGTTCTATGGGACGACCGTTGACGCTGATGTGCATTCGGTCGCGCCGTGGTCGCGCCATTTCGGGGCGCGAAACCACACCAGCCACCGCATAATCACCGTCGGTTAAATTCACCTCGAGCATTCTATTGGCGGTCATTGCGCCGTACACCGTGGCGACGGCTTGGCGGTAACCGCCAGGCGTGTGAATCAATTTGGCGTCGCCGTCTATCACAGCTCGCCATGCCAGATTTGGGTAATGCAGCACGTAACGGTTTAAGAGCACCATCACGCGCCGCGCCTCGAGTGCAGGAGATTCGAGCGATGCCAGACGCGCCGGGTACTCTTGAAACAAATCGCGCACCTCGACGCTCGTGCCAGACGCGCACGCCACACGCTCAAGAATGGCTTCCTCGCCAAAAGCAATCACTTTTGCGCCGCCAAGTTGATCTCTGGGACGTGAGGTCAACACCAAACTTGCAGCGAAGGCAATACT
>JANLWR010000867.1:0-5005 GCA_031364625.1 Deinococcales bacterium
CTCGTCCAACACTTCCTTGTAGCATTTATTTTGAGTGTTGTCATTGCGATTTGTCCATTTTTGCTGTTCCCAAGTTGGTGGGATGTCGTCGGTCAAGTCTTTGTCTTATTTGCAATATTTGGATTCGTAGGACTTCTTTGGATGCTTTTTGAAGGAAAAACACCTCAAAAATCAGTTTTTTACTGGTTGACTAAACTGATTCGAGGTGTTTTTATCTGGGGCTTTCTGCTTGGAGCATTAATTTGGGTTTTTCAGAATGAAATCAAAATTTTGGCATTAGATCATCTTGATTTTGGCGTAATACTTGTCTATATGTTTGGTTTTGTTATGGGTTTAATTTTATCATTGATATTAAGTATTTATTCATATTTTTTCATACAAACCAATTGAATATATCTTTTTTGAACACCTTTTGTAATTTAAAGGGAAATAAACTAATCTCAATTCACCCGATCATTCCCGCCATCTATCGGAACTTGAGCACCTGCGGTTTGGCAAACTTCAATGCCGAACTTTTATCAAGTTCGGCAACATCAAAACCTCGAGTTTTACGCCCCAATTCCGTACAACGGGTCATCATTGCCAATTGCAAGGCTTGTCACCGAAAACAAGATAACGCCGTCAATGGGCGAAACCACGCTTTGCAAGACTTTGCCAAACGGGTCGGTAATCACACCCAAATCTTGCCCTTTTTTAACTTTGCCCAAGCGCTGTTTGGGATACCACAAGCCCGCAATGTTGGAACGCAACCAGGCAAATTCGGTCAGTTCGGTACACGCCACGGCTTCAAAGCTCCCCTCGAGCATCCCAAGGTGTTGCATGGCGCGGCGCACACCGTGCTCGAGCATGTGGACATCCTCTTTGGACCACAAGCCGTTGCCTCCGGCTTCTGCCAGAATGGATGGGATGTTGGAGGCTCGAGCGGCGGCGGTGGTCGTGCCGCCTGGTGCGGCGGCAACCAGCAACGGAATGCCGAACGCTTGGGCGAGTGCCAGGGATTCAGGGTGTTGTTCGGGGTAAATCGTGAACGGTTCGAGGGCTTCGATCATGTCGCCGCCGTGCAAATCAATGTAGGCACTGGCGGGTTGAATCGCATTTTCGGTGATCCATGCGGCAAGTTGCTGCGAGAACGTGCCCTCATAGTCGCCTGGAAATTGGCGGTTGAGGTTTTTACCGTCTACGGGGTTGCTGTAAATGCTTCTGGCAAGGTACGCAGGGATACACACGATTGGCAAAACAACCAGCGTTCCGGAAATATCGGCGGGTGAAATTCTGGCAATGCTGACCGCCGCCGCGATGCTGGCGTATTCCGCCCCGTGAATCCCTGCGGTGACGACCAGTATCGGTCCTGGTTTCTCGCCTTTAACGACCGTGTACGGTAGGTCAAACGGCGCGTCCAACTCGAGACGGATATAACCATTGAGGCTCGAACCTGGTTTGACGGTTGCAAACGGAATTTCACTCATGATGCCTCCAAAGGGGATAGCAATTGGCAATTAGCCCAAAATTTAGCGAGCGTTCAACAATTCCCTGGCGTGTTCGACTGCTGCCCTCGAGTCCGAACCTGATAGCATTCGAGCCAACTCGAGCACCCGATTTTCGCCGTTTAATTTTTCGACCACGACTTTGGTTCGTCCTTTGACCTCGAGTTTACTGACTTTGAAATGCTGGGTGGCTCTTGCCGCAATTTGTGCCAGGTGCGTCACAACCAAGACTTGATGGGTACTGGACAGTCGTTCGAGTTGTTCGCCGACCGCTATGGCTGCCGCGCCGCCGATGCCGGCGTCCACCTCATCAAAAATTACGCTCGGTGTGCCAGAACCCAGCACGCTCGAGAGTGCCAGCATGACGCGGGATAGCTCGCCGCCCGAGGCAATTTTTGCCAAAGACCCGAGCGGTTCGCCAGGGTTTGCACCAAATTTGATCTCGAGGGTTTCCGCGCCGTTGATGTTGGCGGGGCAGCTTTCAAAGCCAAACTCGAGTCTGGCTTTGGGCATTCCGAGGCTTTGCACGATGCCTTCAAGTTGCGGTGTGACGCGTTTGGCGGTGTCGCGTCTGGCTTTTGAAAGCTTACCCGCGAAGGTTTCCATCTGATGGCGAAGTGGCGCAAGTTGCCGTTCCAAATCGCTGGCATCCGATGCTGCACGGTCCAAATCGCCCAGTTCGGCTCGGAGTTCATTGGCGTACTCGAGCACCTCAAGCAGGGTCGCGCCGTATTTGGCTTTCAGTTTTTCCAAGAGCGCCAGTCGAGCTTCGACCACGTCCAACGCGCCAGGTTCGATGTTGGTACGCTCGAGAATATCCCGCGCCTCGCTGGCAATAGCTTGAATGCTCGAGAGGGCTTCACGTAAATCCGTGCCCAGTTGGGCGGCACTCGGGTCAAACCGTGCGGCGTTCGAGAGTGCCCGTGTGGCATCCGCCAGCAATGAGACCGCGTTGACTTCGGCATCTTCGATTGAATCCACGGCAACACCCATGTCCAGTGCGATGCGTTCGGCGTTCAACAGGCGCTCACGTTCAGTCCGCAACGGTTCTTCCTGGTTTGCCTCGAGTTTGGCATCGTCAATTTCCCGAAGTTGATAAATGAGTAAATCACTTCTTCTGGCACGTTCGCGTTCGCCTTCACGCAACGCCTCGAGTCTGGCGCTGGCTTCAGAAAAAGTCCTGAAGGCGGCACGGTAATGCTCGAGCGAATCCTTGCCGGTCCCGTCCAAACCCGCGTCCAAAAACTCACGGTGAAATTGCGGCTCGAGTAAAGCCTGCGCCGCATGTTGCCAATGCACCGTGACCAAATCAGCCGCGATGCTCGAGAGTTCACGGTTGGTCACGACCTCGGCATTGACCCTGGCGGTGCTGCGCCCGTTGGATTGAACGCGCCTCGAGAGCGTCGTGTTCTCCCAAAAGCCAGTCACCAGCAAACTGTCCTGCCCGTGGCGCACCAGTTCGGCATCGCCTCGAGCGCCAGTCAGCAGCCAAATCGCGTCAACAATAATGCTTTTGCCCGCCCCAGTTTCGCCCGTAAAAACGTTCAAGCCCGCGCCCAACTCGAGTTCGAGTGAATCAATGATAGCCAAGTTTTGAATTTCGAGACGCTGCATGACTGGCATCAGTATACTTGGCAAATCGCTTTGCAAGCAGTGATCGAGAGGACTGCTTTTGGCTGGCATTGCCAAAATAAAATTTCAACGATCTAAGTACATCCTGGGTAAAGATTTGAGGCATTATCCAAATCTTTACCCCGACCAACGGGAGTAAGGAAGAAGTACCACATGCTGAAATGACAGATTTGGAGCGAAGCGGAAAATCTAGAATGTAAGCATGAGGTACTTAGGTCTAAAACCAGTTTCAAATCCTCAAACCTGCTGTAAACTGGTGCAGTGCTTGCCGCCCAAAAAACATTTCAAATGCTCGAGTTTTTAAGTAAAATCGCGCAAACTCCAGCGCCAAGTTTTCTCGAGACGCCGCGCTCGGACTTGATAATGCACACCTGGGCGTCGTTTGGATTGCAACCCAGCATTGACGAAATGGGCAATGTGATCGCCAAGGTTGCGGGTAAAACCAAAACCCGAGTGGCGCTGTGTGCGCACTTGGATACGGTTTTTGATCTGGGAACGAATTTAACCGTGCGTCAGCAGGGACACCGTTTGGTGGGGGCGGGCATTGGTGATAATGCCGCGAGCTTGACGGTTCTGACCGCTTACGCCGAGAAACTGGCGCTCGAGGGTGCACCCTGCGAGGTCTTGCTTGTCGCAAGCACCTGCGAGGAGGGTCTGGGCGATTTGCGGGGTGCAAAACATTTTTTAAAAAACCATGCCGCTCAACTCGATGCGTTTATTGCTGTGGATGGTTACATTGGTTTGGTGGTCAATCAAGCCGTCGGCGTGCGGCGTTACCGTGCCAATTTTTCCAGCGAAGGCGGACATTCTTGGGGCAATGCGGGTTCACCCTCGAGCATTCACGGTTTGGCTGAAGCGGTACACGAACTCTATAAACTGCCGCTCGAAAGCGACCCGCGCACGACCCTCAGCGTCGGCACCATTTCGGGCGGCACGAGCGTCAACAGCATCGCTGCCAGTGCCGACCTGCTACTCGATTTGCGCAGCCTCGATTCGGACGCCCTCGAGCAACTCGATCTGCAAGCCAGAGCCGCCATGTTGCGCGGCGCAAAACGTGCCAAAGTCGAACTGCAACTCGAGCAAGTTGGCAACCGCAGCGCAGGCAAAACCGATACCGCGCAACTGACCAACATTGCCATTCGGGTGCTCGAGCATCTGGGCATTGCCGCCCGAGCCGTGGCTTCCAGCACCGATGCGAACGCTGCCGTGCCGTTTGGTGTTCCAGCCATTGGATTTGGTGTTTACAAAGGCGGCAACGCGCACCGTCTTGATGAATGGGTTGACCCCAGCAGTTTGGCACTTGGTTTTAAAGCGCTTGAGGAATTTGTTAAACAACTTGCCAAGTAACGTCGCTCGAGTTTAAAACAGTGCTTGCGCACTTTTATTGATCTGCCAGCCGTGCCCACTGAGGTTCGTGCAGCGCACACCTAAGGTGCTTGAGGTGCAGACAAAGCCAGCCCATTTCCAGGTTGTGCCGTATTGCAAAACGGGGTACGCATCGGCAACGGTGTCGCCGTGACAAAGCCGAATGCTTTTGCCTTTGAGCGTCATGTTGAAGGCATTGCCGAAATCGAGGTCGCAGTCTTTTGGTCGGGCAGGAATTTTGGCGTTGTTTTGCAAAATGTCGCAGCGTAAAGTTGTCCCGCTCGTATCCATAAATCCTGCACAATGAATGTTTTTGGATGGACTTTGAAATCCAATCAAATTGGTTGCCGCCGTTGTGGGCAAGTTTGAAAAACCAAAACCCAAGAAAATAAAAATTGCCAAGAATTTTTTCATGATTGCTCCTCGATTAAATTTTGTAGGGGATGGTTTGTAGGGGATGGTCTCAGACCATCCCCATAAGCATCAACTTAAGCCTCCAATAGTTTCTAACCTCTGCACTGAAT
>JANLWR010000925.1:0-5806 GCA_031364625.1 Deinococcales bacterium
CTTTGAGCGTGAAGAGTTTTTGTTTGACTTGCATCAGCACCGTGCCGAGTGCATCTTGAACTTGAACTTCTGGGGAAAGCGTAATGATCTTAAAAGTTGCTTTTAAAGGATAATTGATTGCCATAACCCGAGTTTAACCCGTCAGCACCGTTTCTCGTTGGTTTCGTGACCTTACACATTATTTAAGGATATACATTCACCCACCGAATTCGCTAAACTAGAGGCGGATGAAACGAAACTTTTTGAACCATTGGCACTCGAGCATCAATCGAACCACCACGGGCATTTTAACCAGCCTGATCTTGGGCGCAAGCGGCGCTCTGGCACAGGCGGGCGGCGGTCTGCCGATGGCAAGCGTGGGCGCAGCTTTTACTTGGGCAACCCCGACCGAAGATTACCGAATCATCGTGCCTCAAGGGGTTGATGCACCCTTAAACCTCGAGGTTTACAGCCCAGGTTTAAATTTGAACGATTACGTCAATGGTCGCGCCGCAGGCGGCTATTACGGTGACGAGATTTACGGCAAAAATTTACCGTTCAGCACGACGTTTAGTTTAACTGGCAGCAACGGCGCAAAGGTGCTCGAGCGCAAATACAACACCACCCAAAAGCATTTGTGGGAGCGTTTGATTGGCGCTGCACCTGCGGCTGGCACGTACAACCTGAAAATCGCCTCGACAGGACAGGGCAAAAATGCGTTTGCCGTGCGGGTTGCACCGCCTTACAGCGTCCAAGCCGCGCAGTTTACGGTCAATGCCAGAGGTGTACCCGGCACAGATTTGCTGGCGGCAAAAGTGCGCGTTCCAGATTCGTTGCTCGGCAAGCGTTTTGATTTGACCAATTACGACGCCGACGGCATCACCGAACTCGAGTTGTTTGTGGTTTCGCCAGATGGTGTTCGGCGCAAGCTCACCTCGTCGGAGAACAACAAAAATGCCACCGATTCGTTTCAAATTACCAGCAACTTGGTCGGCGAATGGACGATCTTGGCGCGAATTGTGGCAACAACCAAACAATACTCGAATGCTTTCAACTTCAAATTGCGTGCTGGCAACGACCCCGTCTTTGCCGATCTGCCCGCCTTTATTGCGCCGCCCGAAGCCAAATTGCTCGAGCCTCTGGTGGTTGAAGTGGTCGATCAGAATGGACGAGTGATTCCCGGAGCTGGCTACACTTTGGAGGGTGATGACGAACGTCAAACGGGTCCAACCTTGCCAAAAGGTTATGTTCCAGTCAGTGCCAGCATCCTTTCGGGCGGCGGCACGGTCGTCTCCCCCACCCAAGTCAGAATCTCACCGGGGGCGGGGCGGGTGCGTTTTGTGGCGCGACAAATTTTGGGAACGTTGGTGGTTGAAACTGTTGCACTCATTGGCAAAAAACGCGTTCCGCTCGAGGGCATTCCGGTCAAAGTGGCGGGTTTAACCCTTAAGACTCCCGTGACTTTGCCGTTATCGCCAAATGATTACCCCGTCTCGCCAACTCCTTTGCCTGGTTCTGTCACCGCCCCTGGCAGTGGTACGGTCGTAGACAATCAAACGACCAAAGTCACCATCGAATACCGCGTGTTCACCAACTTGAAGCTCGAGATTGCACCGAACGTGGTCGCGCCTTGTGCGCAAACCTTGTTGACCGCCACTGCCACCACCGATTTCCCGTACCCAATTCCGGTTACCCTTTCCTTGAAATTGCCCAACGGCATCAGCAGTGTGAACGTGCTCGAGGGTACAAGTGACATGCAGGCAGGCAGACCAGCCAGTTTGCAAATTCCTGCACGAGTTTGCAGTTCTGGCACAGTCACCGCCAACCTTGAACCCGTTGGTTTGAGCGTGGACGGTACGGTGCGGGTGCTGCCACCTGCGGGTGTGACCGTGGCTCGAGTGACCGATGTCAACAAGGGCGCCGTGCGCGTGCAAAAGAGTTTCTCGCAAGACAATTTGGGTTATGTCGTCAATCTCACCGTGACCGTGGAGCGGGTAGTCGAAAACCTTCGCGTGATCGACCAACTGCCGTCTGGTGGCTCGAGTCCAGCCGTGCGCCGACCAAACCCAATTGTTCAAGGGCTGGTCAACAATTTGACCACCGCCGTCAATTGGAAACTCGAGGGCAACACGTTTAACCTTGGACGAGTTGTGCCTGGGACGTACACGATCAGTTACGGTGTTTTTACCGACTTGCCGCCTGACAATGTCGTGACCATTCCAGATGTGATCTGGGATGAAATCACCAAATAAGATTTTGCTTTAGTTTTACCCTCTCGAGTCACAATCATCAATCAACCTAAAACCGTCTCGATGCAACCATGCTCGAGACGGTTTGATTCTGATGACGGGTTCAAACCGTTGCATAAAATTGGGGCTGCCTCAATACCTCGAGACAGCCCCACAACCAAGAACCTAAATTTAAGGCTCGAGCCAGGTCGTTCGTAATCCAAGGTACGAGGTGTTTGGAAAGTGTTCAAAACCTTTGACATTCTTGCTTAAACCTTCGTACTGCGCCGAATGGAACAAGAACACCATCGGCACAAGTTGCAGAATTCGAGCCTGAACTTGATCGTAAATCACTTTGCGTTTGTTCTGGTCGGCGACCAAACGCCCTTGATCGAGCAGCTTGTCGAGTTCGGGGTCAGAGAAATTGTTGTATTTGCCACCCGAATCGGAATTAAAAATATCGTACAAATAATCGTCTGGGTCGCTTAATCCCGAACTGCCAATCACGGTGGACATGTAATTGGCTTTGAGGAAGTTGGGCAGATAAACGCTCCATTCTTCGGCTTGAATATTGACTTTGATACCCACTTTCTCGAGTTGCGCCTGAATCACTTCGGCTGGGGTACGCAAAAAGTCGTAAGTGCTGGTGACTTTCAAATCCAGGGTAAAGCCGTTTGGCAATCCCGCCTCTTTTAGCAGTGCTTTGGATTTTTCAATGTTGACCGTGCCATAAGGACTTTTGGTGTAGGCATAGAAATTGCCTGCCGGAATGGTCGTGCCTTTTGCCGCCACACCGCCCGTGCCAAACAGCGCGACATCGACCACCTCTTGCGGGTCAATGGCGTAGGCGATGGCTTGACGCACTCGAACGTCATCAAGTGGTTTTTGCTTTACGTTTAAGTACATGGCGCGAAAATTTGAGGACAAGCCACCGACAATTTGCAAGGAGGCGTCTTTGCGCAAGGTGGCGACATCGGCGGCTGGTACATATTCGATCCAGTCAACTTGCCCAGTTCGCAAGGCGGTGGTGCGGGCGGTTGGGTCTGGAAGATACGAATAGGTGATGCCGTCCAGGTACGGAAGCTTGTTGCCTTTTGCATCTTTTTCCCAGTAATTCGGGTTCTTTTTCAGAATCATCCGCGTGCTGGGAACATATTCGACAAACATAAACGGTCCCGTGCCAATGGGCTTGGAATTGATGGTTGAAACAGCCTCTTTCGCCACAATCACATTCAGGCTTTGAGCCAGTTTTGCCAGCAAGGGCGCGAAAGGTTTTTGCAGTTTCAAGACCACCGTGGAGTTGTTGGTCGCCGTGATGGAATCGACCACCGCGAAATCCTCGGCTCGAGGCGATTTAACATTCGGGTCTTTGATACGGTTGATCGAATACACCACGTCGCTCGCCACAAAAGTCCGTCCGTTGTGAAACTTCACACCGCTCCGCAAAACGAACGTCCAAGTCTTGGCGTCTGAACTGACCCGCCAGCTTCGCGCCAGCGCTGGACCAATTTTGCCCTTGGAATCAAACTTAACCAGCGTGTCATAAACATTCTCGAGCTGGTTTCGGGTGGAGGTGGCTTCGGTCACGTGCGGATCGAGTCCCACAGGATCGGTCTGCATTCCTACCTTTAAAACGTTACCGTACTTTTGCGTCATGACCCCGCTCGAGAGTACGACGCCGAGCGTCACGACCACGATGAGTTGGCTCAACCAGCGAAATCTGTTCATACGATTCCTCCTTGTCACCTGCCCTACAATAATTTAGTACACTTTACTTTTACCATGTTTGGTTCGATTAAGTCATTGGTGAATTGCTGCTCGAGCAGTCAATGAGAGCTTGTTTATGAAAGTGTCTCGGGTATGGCTACAGGCTTTTTTTGCAAGCCAAAACCAGGCTGTTCCTTAAAACCTAGAGCTTGGAGCTGAGAGCAAAAATCACTGCGAGTTCGTGCTATTTTTTCGTCAATACACTTTACGGGTTCTAAAAAGCCTTCAGCGTTTTCGTAAACGTGGATCGAGAACATCACGCAGCCCGTCGCCCAGCAAATTAAAACCCAAAACCGTGATCATGATTGCCAAACCCGGTCCAATCGAAGCCCAGGGGGCAAGCTCGAGGGTGCGACGCCCGTCGGCGATCATCTGCCCCCAAGCTGGGGCTGGCGGCGGTGTGCCAAGCCCCAGATAGCTCAAGCTGGCTTCAGAAAGAATGGCGTAGGCAAGGCGAAGTGTCACTTCGATCAACATGGGTGCGAAGGCATTGGGCAAAATGTGCCGCCATAACACTCGAGGGTTGGATGCGCCCAGCGCTCGGCTTGCCTCGACAAAAGCGTCTTCACGGACGCGCAGCACGGCAGCCCGTGCCACTCGAGCAAACGGGGCGGAGTACACAATGGCAATTGCCAGCGTAAGATTCCAGAATCCTCCGCCAAGAAATGCCAGCAACGCGATTGCCAACAAGATTGCTGGAAATGCCAGCAAGACATCGGTCAACCGCATGACCAGCGTATCAAACCAACCCAACCTAAAGCCACTGAGCGCACCCAAGCCTCCGCCAACCATCAGCGCCATCGTCACGGCAATGGCACTGACGAGCAGTGAAACTCGAGCGCCAAAAATCACCCTCGAGAAGGTATCGCGTCCGTATAAATCCGTGCCCAACATGTGCTTGAAGCTGGGTCCTTGCAGACGGTCTATCGGATTGTATTTGACAGGATCAAACGGTGCGACCAGCGGCGCAAAAATGGCGGCGGCAACCACCAACGCGACCAAGATCAAACCCGTGACGGCGCTCGGCGAAGCCATAAAACCGCGCCAAAAAGCTCGGTTGGCTCGAGGTTCGCTGCTCGAACTTTCAACGATCAGTGCCATCAGTCGTACCTCATGCGCGGGTCAATCAGGGCATAGAGCACGTCCACCAGAACATTGACCAACACGAATGCACCCGCAACCACCAACACCGCGCCTTGAACGACAGGGTAATCGCGCAAGTTGATCCCCTCGAGCGCGAAACGCCCGATGCCGGGCAAACCAAAAATTTCTTCGATAATAATTGCACCGCCGAGCAATGTGCCAACTTGCAATCCGATCACGGTCACGACCGGAATCAGGGCATTTTTGAGGGCGTGACGGTAAACCACGACACGCTCTGAGAGTCCTTTTGACCTGGCAGTCCGCACATAATCCAGGTTCAAAACCTCGAGCAAACTCGAGCGTGTGATTCGGGTGGTGGCAGCCGCCAGACTTAAGCCCAGCGACAGGGCGGGCAAGACCATGTGCCGCAAATTCTCGAGCGGATTTTCGTTTAGGAGCACATAGCCGCCAGACGGTAACAGCCGAAATTGCAGTGAAAACAGCACAATAAACAGGATTGCCAACCAAAAATTGGGCGCTGCCAAGCCCGCCAGGGCAAACAAAGACGCCAGGTAATCGGCTGTCTGTCCACGTCTGATGGCTGCCAAAACCCCAAGAGGCACGGCAATCACCAAAGCGATTGCAAGTGCCAGTACAGTCAGCTCGAGCGTCACAGGAAGCCGCAAAGCCAAATCGCTGACGATGGATCGGTTGGTGCGCAGGGACTCGCCAAGGTCGCCAGCCAAGAG
>JANLWR010000011.1:0-1977 GCA_031364625.1 Deinococcales bacterium
CCAAGTCGAGCATGTTGCGCTCGAGCGCCTTTAAAAAGCCTGGAATGGTGGTGGTTTTTTTGAGTTGGGCTGGCGTCATGGCATTGTGACGGTTTTTGACGAGCTGATCAGATTTCAGCAGTCTCGAGACATCCTCGTAACGCGTGATCAACCAGGCGCTGGATCGGTTGCCCACCGCCCCCAGTCGATGCACGGGGGCTTCGTCGCGCAAACGGGCGTAATACGGGTAGGCTCGAGCCTTGAATTCGCTGCTGGCAATGTTTTCTGAGGGAATTGGATTTGGTTTGTTGGCGGTCAGGGTCATGGTGTTTTCCTTTCCTGGTTGAGGATTCCGTTTAAGAGTAAGTTTGGCAGCACCTCTGGTAGGCTGTCCCAGCGCTTTTCCAGGGTGGGGTCGCCAAAGAGTCGTTGCACGATCAACCCGAGGATGGTGGCGGTGATCATTCGCATCGAGATTGGTACGTCCATGGCTGGTATTTGCCCTGAGTCCACCATGCTTTGAAAAGCACGCTCGGCAACGGCGTAGGTTGGCTCGAGAATGCGTGTTTGATATTCCTGGCGCAGTTCGGCGTTGACCAGCACTTCGGAAATCACGATGCCGAACAGTGCGATTTCTCGAGCACCAAATTGCTCGAGGCGGTATTTTAAGTACGCGCTAAAAAATTCGTTAAAACTGGTGTCCTTAGCGCCTTCAAACTGCATGGCTCGGGCTTCGGTTTCGTTGAGACGATCCAGCAAGCCCAGCAAGATGGCGGTTTTGTTCTGAAAGTAGTTGTAAATCGTGCCGTCCGCAATGCCCGCCATTTTGGCAATGTCTTTGATGGTGGCGCGTTGAAAGCCTTTTTCGGCAAAAACCGTGGTTGCCGCCTCGAGAATCTGGTTTTTTCGGGCTTGGCTCAGTTGGTCTTGAATGGTTGTGGTCATGAATTCTCCTGAAACCCGAGCCTCTGATGCGCTTGATTGAACAACAGTTCAGTAATCTGAATGAACGTTCATTCAGAAATTTAGCACCGCATTTTGATTTCGTCAAGCATTCAGGTTTTCACCACAAAATATCTTGTCGGGTTTGTAAGACTTGATACAGCAAAAGTCGATATTCTCGAGCTATGATTCTAGATGTAGTAGGTCAATGTTAAAAATGCACATCATTTGGCGTGAAGGTTTGCTAGAATTTTTTTAGCTCGGGAAAGACTCGGGTTTCAGGATTAAAGATTCGTATGGGTAAAGCGATATCTGAACGCAGTCCAAAAACCGTAATCTCGCAGAATATTGACAAATGATTCTGTACAAGGCGTAAGATAGGATTTATGTTAAACACAGAAAACATCTTCCAACCTACGCGGAAACCAGCTTTTGTGATTTCACAAACCAAGCCGCGCCCAATCCGTGTTGAACAACCCAAAACCGACATCCTCAAAAACACCCTGCAAAAACTTCGCGCGGCGGGCAGTCTGCGCTCATGGCTGATTCTGGCGCTTCTGACGCAAGTCATCATTCTGGCAGTCCGCAACTACGCCATTTACGGCTTTGACAGATAAAACAATTCCCAAAACACTTTCGCCCCGCCTCCAGTGCGGGGTTTTTGATTTCCCAAAAACAACGTAAACTCGAGACATGCGAATTGTAGACATGCGTTCAGACACCGTCACCAAACCCACCCCAGAAATGCTCGAGTTCATGCTGCACGCCGAAGTGGGCGATGACGTTTACAGTGAAGACCCCACCGTCAACGCCCTGCAACAAGAGGCGGCAGAACTTCTTGGCTTTGAGGCAGGTTTGTTCACGCCCTCTGGCACGATGGCAAACCAAATGGCAATCGCGGCGCATACCAGTCGCGGACAGGAAGTCATCTGCCCACAAGACGCGCATATTTACGAATACGAGCTGGGCATGATGGCAGTTTTCTCGAGCGTCGTACCACGGTTTGTTCCCGCGCCATTGGGCGTTCCCGATCCAGAGGCGGTACGCAAAGCCGTC
>JANLWR010000402.1:0-8247 GCA_031364625.1 Deinococcales bacterium
ACTTTGGCAGTACATCAACCGCATGACAAACGTACTGCTGGTCGAAAGTGCCTGGCACAATTTTGGCAGTTTGCGCGAACCGTTGACCCGAGTCATGGGACACGTTTTTGGTGCGTTTTTCTTGCACCGAAATTATGCCCCTGGGCGCTCGCTCGAGTTCATTGCTGATACACCATTGCCAGCACATTTTTCCTGGGCAAACTCACGTAACAACATTGCTGCTACACTTGCGTATTTTCATCAACAGATCAACCAACTGGCGCAGGGCATTATTCCCGGTGCGGTGCAACAGTTTGTGCTCGAGTATGTCCATCAGCATCGTGGGCAGAACATGGGATTGTCGCGCCGTTGGGCAGATGATGCAGTACAGTCGCTCGAGTCTGGACAGCGACTCATTGCCAAAGTGTTGTTGTTGACTGCCTTGGCTTCTTATCAAATCGATGATGATTTGATATTGCAAGTGCGTCAAATTTTCCCTCAAGATTCGGATTTGCTTGCCTTACTTGCTTGGGGCAGCTATGCAACAAATAATCACCTCGAGCAATTTGGGGCTTGATTTCAACGCTCCAACAAACTTGTGGAAATTGCTCGAGAGATCATTTCCATTGGGCTTTGGTCTTGATTGCCAAACAGAATAATGGTCAGTTTTTCGCTTGGGTATTTGATGAATACTGTGTGGTAGCCAGGTAGTTCGCCCGTGTGGATATAACGTTTGCGTCCAAAGCGATTATCAATAAACCAACCGTACCCATAGCCACCCAAACCAGGCTGAAAAATCTTCCGCATTTCTCGAGCATCCATCAATTCACTCCAATGGTACAAATCGTCTAAATTACTGACCAGCGCGGCATCACCAGCTGGCGGCGTCAATGCCAGCTTTGGAATGGCTTTCCAGTTTTTGCTGTACCCGCTCGAGATGCCCGTCATTCCAGGTTCAAACATTGCGGTGTTTTTCAAACCAGCAGGCTCGAGCACCAGATCATGCACGGCTTGATTAAACGGTTTTGCGGCAACTTTTTCGACGATGCTCGAGAGCAGCACATAACCCGTGTTGGAGTATTGAAACCGCGTGCCTGGTTTAAACCCGAGTTTGTCTTTTCGAGCGTCTAGTAAGATTATTTTGGTGGCATCGCGTCGCGTCATAAACTCGAGGTATGCCTCCGAGTACAAACCCAATCGCTCTTCGTAATCTGGAGTGCCTGAAGTGTGATGCAGCAAGTTTTGAACCGTGATGGCTTGCCAGATTTTGGGACATTGCTCGAGGTACGTGCAAATTGAAGCTTCGAGTTTTAAAACATTCCGATCTCGAAGTTTTAAAATTGTCATTGCCGTAAACATCTTCGAGATTGATGCCACATGATGCCGCGTGTCTGGCGTGAACAAAATTCGTTTCTCGAGGTTGGCAAAACCGTAGCCTTTGCGCAGTAAAATCTTTTCACCTCGAGCAATTAAAACCGCACCAGAAAATTTTCCAGCTTTCGTTAAACTCCAGAGCATCGCATCGATCTCGAGGCTGGGATTGTTGGGTGATGCCAAACTGCTCACGCTCAAAAGAATTAACACGCACATCAAAACGACCTTCATCGTTTTATATTGACACACTCGAGCATCAATTGATCTTCGAGTACAAGCCTTTAAACCGCCCGTAAGCCTCCTCGAGATTTCCGTTCGGTTCTGCAACCAAAATCGGTGTCGACGCAAAGCGCAAGGTGTCTTCGCAACTCGAGAATACGCCGCTCGCCACACCTGCCAGCAATGCCGCCCCTCGAGCCGATGCACTGGAAATTTCGCTGGTATAAAGCGGACGTTGCAGAATGTCAGCGAGCAGTTGCCGCCAGAGTTGAACCCTTGTTCCGCCGCCAGCAAGCCTCAAACTCGGAGCTTGAATTCCAGTCTCGAGCAATGCCTCAAAACCGTCACGTACTGCAAACGCCACGCCCTCAAAGGCGGCTCGCATCAAATGACCCCTGGTGTGTGAAAGTGCCAAGCCCACCCACGCCCCCCGGGCATTCGGGTTGAGGTGAGGTGTGCGTTCGCCCATCAGGTACGGTAAAAAACTGAGATTGTTCGCGCCAGCTTTAACGGCAAATGCCTCGAGATAAGCCGTTTCCCAATCCAAGCCGAGCATTGACCTCACCCACTCGAGCGCCAAACCAGCGTTTTGCATGGCAGCCATCGCGTACCAACCGTTTGGTGTCACGGCGCGGTACAAATGGGTGCGAAGAGTTGTGTCGATGATCGCAGCGTCTCGAGGGGCAACGATTTGTGCTCCAGAACCGATTGAAAGTTGCACCATCCCAGGTTGCAGGATGCCACTGCCAAACATTGCCATTGGCGTATCGCCGCCACCCATTGCAACGGGAATTCCTGCCTTTAAACCAAGTTGACTTGCCGCTGCGCTCGAGAGCGTGCCAGCAAGTTCACTCGAGCCTCGTAATGGTGCAAATAATCTCTGGGGCAACTCGAGAGAATCCATCACATCAAATGCCCAATCGTCTCGCTCGAGGTCATAAAGCAATGTTCCGCTCGAGTCTGAAGGCTCACCAAAGGCTTGTTCGGTCAGTTGAAATCGCAGCCAATCTTTGGGCAAAAACGCCCAACGTGCAGATTTTAGAATCTCGGGTTCAAAGTGTTTGAGCCACAATAAACTTGCCCCCGCCATGCCTGTCACAAGCGGATTTGCCAGCCGTTGCAAGGTTTGAGGCTCGAGATTTTTGTAAGCTTGAAGCTCGGTGTTTGATCGTGTGTCAGCCCATAAGATCGCGTTTCGCAAGGCTTGACCTTTGGCGTCCGACAAAACCACACCGTGCATCTGACCAGAAAAACCAATTGCAGTAATCTCATTGCTGTGACCAAGCTCAGTGGTTGCCGCGCACGCCGCAGCCCACCAGTCGTTTGGATTGGATTCCGCCCAGCCAGCTTGAGGCGCATGAACGCTGTAAGCTCGAGTTGCCTCGGCGAGAATTTGAGCCTTTTCGTCAAGTAAAATTGCTTTTAGAGAACCCGTTCCTAAATCCAGACCAAGCAGCATCATTCACCTCGAGAATATTTTAAAACATAAATCATTCAAAAATAGAATTACTTTTTGTTTTTTGGCGGCGCACAACTGCCGCGCCGAATCAAAGTACCTGGGAATCGTTTGCGCACCACTTTTTTCAAATCTCGGCTTTGAATCGCGTCAATCACGATTTTGGCGGCGGCAAGACCCATGTCCTCGATGGGTTGAATAATCACATCCAGCGGCGGGTCTACCAAACTGGTCCAAGAATAATCGTCGAAGGTCAAAAACGAAACATCTTCAGGAATTCGCAATTTCAGTTCTCTGATGGCACGGAACGCACCGGCGGCTTCGTTGCCGGTCATCGAAAAAATGGCGGTGGGCGGTTCGGAAAGGCGCAGCAACTCGAGCGTCAAGCTGTACGCACCCTCTTCGCTTAAGGTCGCGCCGTGCTGATAAACTTTGGGCAGGTGCAAACCGAGGGATTTCATGACGTTTGGAAAAGCTTTGCCGCGTTCGTCTTGCAGTTTTTCGGCGTCAAACACGGTCAATGCGGCAATGCGTTTGTGACCCAAATCGTGCAGGTAACGCACGCCCATTTGCACGCATTCGGCATTCTCGAGGAGCACATGCCCAAACGGACTGCCTGCCAAAAAGTGATCAATCTCGAGAATATATGTCCCCTGTTCATGAAGGCGCTTTAAATACTCGAGGTTGCCCGAACCGAAAGCGGAGCGCACAATTAGTCCACTGACACGGTGTCCATGAAACATTCTTAAGTTTTCAAGCTCGAGGTTGCTGTCATATTCGTTGTCGGCAACGATTAAAGCGTAGCCCCTGGCATGAACGGCTTTGGCAATCGTGCGGGTTAACTGCGCGAAAAACGGTTCGATGATGTTGCCGACCATCAAACCAATCGTCTGGCTGTGACCGCGCCTGAGTGCCCCCGCCGTGCGGTCAGGTTCGTAATTGAGGTCGGCAATGGCGCGTGTGACTCGCTCGAGGGTCGCTTCGGTCAAGAGTTGCGGCTCGTTGATGGCACGTTTTGCAGTTGTCGCAGAGACTCCAGCCCTTTTGGCAACATCGTGAATAGTGGTCACGTGACCATTCTAACCACAAGGGGCTTTACAAATGTGAGTTTGATCGTGTAGAGTCCTGGACACGTGACCATTTAAAAGATTCTTGAATTCCTGCATTTCGCATGGCTCGAGAAATCCAATTTTACCGTAACCTCGTTTGTGATGAAATGGACACGTGACCATTAAATGATTTTAGACAGGTTTCTCGAGGGGGTGAAATTACCAGCGTCACAAGTGAAGTCCTAGAACGGTCACAAAAAGTCCTTTCAAGCAATCTTTAGGAGATCAGATGAAATCAAAAACTTGGATTATTGGTGCAGGCTTGGCAACAGCCGCAGTTGTCGCTGCGCTGGCGACGGGTGCGATTGCACAAGGACCCGTGACGGTCACGATTGCCACGGTCAACAACTCGGACATGAAAACCATGGAAAGCCTGACCTCAACCTTTGAAGCCGCCTACCCAGACATCAAACTCAAATGGAACGTGCTGCCAGAGAACGAATTGCGCCAAAAAGTCACCACCGACATCGCCACGGGTGCGGGCAGCTACGACGTCGCCACCATCGGTACTTACGAAGTGCCAATCTGGGCAAAAAACGGCTGGCTGAATTCGATGGACGCCCTGTTTGACAAGAATGCTGACATCAAAGCCAGTTATGATGTCAACGATCTTCTGACACCGGTCAAACTCGGTCTGTCGTACAACAAAGCCCTCTACGCTTTGCCGTTTTACGCCGAATCGAGCATGACGTTCTACAACAAGGCAGCCTTTGCCGCCAACAAGTTGACCATGCCAGTCAAGCCAACCTGGAATCAAGTTTTGGGCTTTGCCGCCAAACTGCACAAACCACAAAATGGTTTTTACGGCATCTGCCTGCGCGGACTTCCGGGCTGGGGCGAGAACATGGCAGTCTTTTCAACCATGGTCAACACTTTCGGTGGACGCTGGTTTGATCCATCATGGAACGCCACCATTGACACGCCAGCTTGGAAAGCAGCTCTTAACTTCTACGTCAACATCCAAAAGAAGTACGGCGCTCCTGGTTCGACCGGCAACGGCTTCACCGAAAACCTGACCTACATGAGCCAAAACAAGTGCGGTATGTGGATTGACGCCACCGTCGCCGCAGGCTTTTTGAAAGACCCGCGCCAATCCAAGATTGTCAACACCGTCGGCTTTGCCAACGCCCCAACCGGTCCTGGCACACCAAAGGGCAGCAACTGGCTCTGGTCCTGGTCACTGGCAATTCCAAAGTCGAGCAAAGTCGCCGACGCCGCCTTCAAATTCGTGACCTGGGCAACCAGCAAGGAATACATCGCCCTGGTCGCCAAGAACAACGGTACATGGGCGAGCGTTCCTCCAGGAACCCGCAAGAGCACCTACGCCAACCCAGAATACCAAAAAGCCGCCGGTGATTTCGCAGGCATCACGCTTGACTCGATCAACCGCGCAGACCCAACGAATGCCACCAAAGACCCAGTCCCTTACGTCGGCGTGCAATTCGTTGGTATCCCAGAATTCCAAGCCCTCGGCACTCAAGTCGGACAGTACGTTGCAGGCGCACTCGCAGGTCAATACAGCGTGAGCCAAGCACTCAAGCTTGGACAAGCCGCCGCGACCAAAGTGGCAAAAGAGGGCGGTTACAAGAAGTAACCCCACCGCTCGAGTGACACGATAATCCTCCTCATGGTCATGTCACTCGAGCCTTTTTAGGCTTGTTGAAACAGTTTCAACAAGCCTAACCAACAAAATTTGTAAGGCTCGAGACGGCTTTGTTTAAAGCTCGAGTACGGGATTTTATTGCACGAAAAATACGAGATACACTAATTCTGAGGTCATCTATGACAGTCCAACCCAGCACGACCAAAATTGGTAAATTATCCGGGCGCACCTCGAAATTGCCCGCGTTGCTGCTCTTGCTGCCCGCTTTGGGGTATTTGATTTTGACGACCCAAGTGCCGTTCATCATGACGATTTATTACAGTTTGTTTCGGTACAATTTGGTCATTCCAGACAAACGCCCATTTGTCGGACTCGAGAATTACCTGACCCTGTTCACCGACCCGCTATCAATACCTGTGTTGGTGAACACGCTGGTGTTGGTCTTGAGCGTGATTGCCTTGACGGTGGTCTTTGGCGCGGCGTTGGCGCTTTTGTTTAACCGCCAATTCTTTGGTCGTAACCTCGCCAGAACCTTATTTATTGGACCGTTTTTTATCATGCCCGTCGTGACCGCCCTGATTTGGAAAAACTCGTTGTTCAATCCCGTGTTTGGTTTGTTTGGGCTTACCTCTCGAGCCTTTGGACTGGAAGCCATTGACTGGTTGGCGCAGTACCCAATGCTTTCGATCATCATCATGGTCACTTGGGAATGGACGCCGTTTGCCATGTTGATTTTGCTGACCAGTTTGCAGTCCCTGCCCACCGATCAACTCGAGGCGGCAAGACTTGACGGGGTGAACAACGTTCAAGAGTTTTGGTACATCATTTTGCCCCACTGGACGCGGGCGTTTGAAGTGGTCGTGCTGCTCGAGGCAATTTTTATTCTGCAAATTTACGGCGAGATTTACATTGCCACCAGTGGCGGTCCCGGCACTGCCACGACCAACTTGCCGTTTTTTATCTTTCAAAAAGCCTTCGGTGAGTACAGCATCGGCATGGCATCGGCGGCGGGTGTGATCGCCGTGATTCTGGCGAACATTGTGACCGCCCTGTTCTTGCGTCTGGTCAACCGTAATGTGACCGTCAGAGAGGTGAAATAATGACCGCAACAAGACCAATGCCTCAGAAAAAACAGGCTCATCCGTGGCGCACATTTCACAATGTTTCGCTTGGGTTGCTGGCATGGTTGATCGCACTGGCTTTTTTCTTTCCGATTTTGTGGATGATTTTCAGTGCCTTCAAAACAGAAGACCAAGCCTTTGCAACGCCTCCAGTTATTTTCTTTCAACCGGTATTTGAAAATTTTACTCGAGCCTTCGCCAAGTACGGACACGCGCTGCTCAACTCTTTGCTGGTCGCTTTCGGCTCAACCATACTGTCGTTTTTGCTCGGCTTGCCCGCCGCGTTTTCAATGGTTTTTTATCCCACCAAACGTAGTCGCGGCACATTGTTGTGGTTTGTCTCGACCAAAATGATGCCGCCCGTCGGTGTGATCGTGCCCTTGTACCTGATTTTCAAAGACCTGCATTTGCTCGACACCGTTTGGGGTTTGACCCTGATGTACACCACCATGAACATGCCCTTGGTGATCTGGATGATGCACTCGTACATCTCCGAAATCCCGGGCGAAATTCTCGAGGCTGCCAAAGTGGACGGTGCAAGTTTGATGCAAGAATTCTTTAACATCGCCATGCCGCTTGCCGCGCCAGGTATCGCCTCGACCGCTTTGTTGTGTGTAATTTTTGCTTGGAACGAAGCCTTCTTTGCGCTCAACCTGACCAACGTGGACGCCGCGCCGCTCTCGGTTTACATCAGCGCCTTCAAAACCTCCGAGGGCTTGTTTTGGGCTGGATTATCGGCTGCCGCGACCCTGGTGATTCTGCCCGTCATGGCGTTCGGTTGGTCGGCACAACGACAATTGATTCAAGGCTTAACCATGGGAGCAGTGAAATAATGCAAACAATGCGTGCCGCCGTGATTACCGAAAAATATCATCTCGAGACTCGAGAGATTCCCGCACCCGAGGTTTCTGCTGGCGAGGTTCGGATTCGGATTGCCGTGACTGGCGTGTGCGGTACAGATTTGCACTTGTATGGCGGTCATTTTGGCGCGGTCTTCCCGCTCGTGCCAGGACACGAAATTGCTGGCGTGGTTGACCAGGTGGGCGCTGGCGTGCGCTACCTGAAAGAGGGTGATCGGGTCGCCCTCGATCCCGTCATCTCCTGCGGCGCGTGTCACCACTGCCGCCGAGGAATGCGTCACCACTGCGAAAATTATCAGGCACTCGGTGTCACCAGGGCGGGTGGTTTTGCCGAGTATGTGATTGCCCCCGAAAGCAATGTGTACCCTGTTGGCGACCTTGATCTCGAGGTTGCCGCCTTTGCCGAACCCTTGGGTTGTATCGCTTGGGGCATCAAACGCCTGCAACCCGAACCCGCCAGCAAAGCGTTGTTGTTTGGCACTGGACCTATCGGTTTATTATTGATGCAAGCCCTGCTGGTGTCTGG
>JANLWR010000035.1:0-2050 GCA_031364625.1 Deinococcales bacterium
AAACGCTCGAGAGGGTGCGGATGTACTCGCGGAACATTTCTGCGCCCAAAGCACAATTTAAACCGACTGACAGCAGGTTTGCGTGCGCCATCGAAACATAAAACGCTTCCGTGGTTTGCCCCGACAACGTGCGTCCAGACTGATCTGTGATTGTGCCAGAAAGCATGATTGGCACTCGAGCACCGCGCTTTTCAAAAACATTCTCGACGGCGTACAGGGCAGCTTTGGCGTTCAAAGTGTCGAACACCGTTTCAATCAGCAGCAAATCAACGCCACCCTCGAGCAACGCCGTGATTTCCTCCTCATACGTTTCCACAAGATCATCAAACGTCACCGCCCGAAACGCCGCGTCTTCCACCTTCGGGCTGATGCTCGCCGTGCGATTCGTTGGACCTATCGAACCCGCCACAAAACGCGGCTTGTGAGGCTCGAGCTTCGTGAATTCATCCGCCGCCCGCCGCGCCAACCTTGCACCCTCGAGATTGATTTGAAACGCAAAATCTTGCATCTCGTAATCCGCCTGCGCGATCCGCGTGGCGCTGAACGTGTTCGTGCTGATAATGTCCGCACCCGCCGCCAGGTACTTTCGGGCAATCTCGAGCGGAATGTCAGGACGGGTGATGTTGAGAAGGTCGTTGTTGCCAAACAAGTTATACGGTGTCGGGAAACTGGGGTGACGGAAGTCTTTTTCGTGCAAATTGTACGATTGAATCATCGTACCCCACGCGCCATCCAGCACCAGGATTCGCTCGAGAAGGAGTTGTTCGATTTTGGTGGACATTTTTACTCCTAAGCGGGTAAGCGTGTAATAAAATCTTTTACTGCTTGCAAAAGATTCGCCACTTGTTCTTTTGTATATTTTAGGTAGTCACCATGCGCGGCGTCGTTTCGGGTTTTCTGCCAAGCTTCAACATACGCTTGGTCAGATTTTCCATAAACTCCAGCCGCAACCAAATCTGTATTTAAGGTGGATGCTTTTTTAGGTTTCATCTTACCTTTTACATCTGATAACTCGAGAGGTATAGATGTTTTAATGCACAATTTTCGCAAATGTTCTTCAAGCACACTACCAATAATCACGGCTGCCGCATCTTTATAGCTTTCATCGAGTAAATGTTTTGCCATATCTAAGAAATCGGAAAATATCTCTGCTGATACAATTTCTCGAAAAGGTATGCGATTTTCTTTTAGCAGTCTAAGTATTCCCCGAAGAAAACTTATCCTTAGTAAATTGGAATCAAGCTTTGCATATTCTAAATACTTATTGCTATCATTTCCAAAAATACGATAAAAGAAATCGTCTATTACTAAACTAGTTTCTTTTGGGTATAGTTCAGGAGGTGGTATTATATATTTGTATTCATCATTAATCTTTTTAATTTCTTCTTCAAATTGATCGACAGCATCATAATCTTCATATTCTTTTGCTAATCTGAGACTCTCGTCTAATTCTCTAATTTTCTTTTTTGGATATGGACTTCTTGCAGCTTCAATCTGGTCATTTTCTTCAATTATTTTATTTTTTGCACTTTCCAATGATTGCAATTCTACAATTAGTTCGGTTAATTCTAAAATTGCTTCTTGTTTCAAATCTAAAGCCATAATTCCCCCATGAAAATCATTACCACCACTCGAGCAGCACGTCAGGAAACTCGAGCGGCGCGACTTTCATCCCAACTTTGTAAGTGCGTTTGCTGGCGTATTCGGTGTCAAAAGGTTCGCGGTACACCTCGAGTAAATTCTTGTTCAGGTTTAAAATCCAAACTTCTGGAATGGTATTTCGGGCGTAAGCCTCGAGTTTCACGCCAGAATCGCGTATCAAGGTCGTGTCTGAAACTTCAATCACTAAGATTGCATCTCGAGATTCGACATTGCGATTGTCGTATTCTTCGGTTGGAAGTCGCAGCAAAGCAATGTCAGGTTCGACAAAATCAGGTGGTGGGGAAAGCAAAATCATTGGAAGTTGTGCAGAGACAATTGCATCTTCTCCCAACAGCTTCTCGAGTCTTTTTGTGAGTTTGCGTACCGCTTGTGCATGAGGTGGTTTTTG
>JANLWR010000114.1:0-2242 GCA_031364625.1 Deinococcales bacterium
ACAACGCGCCCAAATTCAAACTCATGCGTGGAAACCTCGAGACTGCGCGTCACAACAATTTTGCCGCCAACCAACTCAAACGAACTCAGCACATGTTCGGATTCTGGAATGATTTCAACCCAGTTTTCTAAGTCAGGCTGCTCGAGATTTCCACGCATGAGTTTGAATTTGGGCGCGTTGTGATTGGTGAGGACAAACAACGTACCATCCAGTGAATCGGCATGAAAAGAGGCATCCAAACCAACCACAAGCGGTTGTGATTTTAGACCTTCACGAAAAGGCTCAAGCGGCATGAAGTAAAGATCGTTTTTTTCACCGCCAGCCGCGTCTGTCACCACCACAAACAAAACGCTTTTATCGCTCGAGGAATACGGCGAACACCAAGCCACCTTGTTTTGGGGTTTGAAAACCATTTGATCCAATTCTGGATTTGATCCCAAGGCATGAAAATACAGCGCACGATGATACATTTCGTCATCAATCGGCACGCTTCCGACTTTCGGCATTCGTTCATAGTAAAAACCGCTCGAGTCTTTCAACCAAGAAATGCCTGGATACCGCACTGGTGAAATCTCGAGGTCGAGGTCTGTGCCAGTCTCGAGGTTTCTGACTTTTAAAACGCCAATTTCGCGTCCAGCGCTCGAGAAACCATAAGCCAGCAATTCCCCGTCGGGACTCGGATGGTAAAAATCGAGCGCCGTTGTCCCGTCGTTCGAGAAGGTATTTGGATCAAGTGACAGATGCTCAGGGTTCTCGAGTGAATCGTCTTTGAAATACAAAACTGCTTGATTCTGTCCCTCTTCGCGGCGCATAAAAAAGTAACGGTTGCCAAACCGATCTGGCGTCCAGATTAAAGTGTTGGCGAAATTCTGTTTTAACTCTACCGCCAGTGCATCACGCTCTGGACACTGCTCGAGGAACGCCCGAGAGAACGCATTTTGTTCCGCCACCCAAGCTTTGGTTTGCGCACTTTCCCCGTCCTCGAGCCAACGGTAGTTATCGGTGATTGTTACACCATGCAAAATGTCGGTCACGGGGAAGGTGCTCGAGTTTGGATACTTGGGTGTGGGCATGGGCAATTTTAACTTGGACAAGTGCGCCTTAACCCTATTGTGAATCGCAATGCTTAAGCTGGTTTTTCGTTAGAATAACGCAGTGAATCGGGCACTGCCTTCAACTGTGAACAAGGTGGCTTGCAACCAAGACGAAATATTGGCGACGCAAATTACCAATCACTTTTTGACAGGCACAGCATTCCCAGAAAACGATGCCCACATCTCGAGATACGGGTTTAGCAGCAAACCTCCCACGCCTTACCAGCATTCGTGGTCGCTCGAGGAAGGTGAAGTCTGGTTGGCTCACGGTCTGGGTACTTACTTTTTTCAATTGCAAGCCAGGGGTGACTTTAAGCAAGCTGGTGCAGCCGCAATTTTAATTACAAACCACGCTGTGAGGTTGTTATTGGGCGTCTCGAGCATTGAAAAGCCAACTGGAATTGCTCCTAAATCCAGAGGCGAAAAACACGTTGCAAACTCGCATTTTGAAGTCAAAACCTGGCGTTTTCTTGAGATCAGCGAGATTGGTGCGGGCGATTTACTGCTTTTAAAACACTGGAAACTCGAGCCAGTTATTTTGCGAGTGCCTTGGGCGCGAAGTTTGGCTGCGATGATTTCGGGCTTGAGGTTGATCGCAAAGCAACCGCTGGCGCTCGAAGATGGGGTGATTGACGCTCGAAAACCGACTCAACCCGCAAAACTCGAATTCTCAAACAAGGTCATTGAACTTAAAAAGGACAAACCATGAAAACCCGAATATTGATTCTATTGGGTGCAACTTTGGTTTTTCAAGCCTTCGCACAACGCGAACCGAAAAATTATTCGCTCGAGAAAGCCTTCAACATCACCGTGCAACTCTCGAGCAAAACTCGCCAAGTTTTAAGGCTCATATTTGACGGCAAAACCCCAAAACTTGAAGTTAAATTTGGCAATAAAACCCAATCATTTGCCTTTGAAGATTTTATGCTCGAGCAAGACAATCACGGTAGTGTGATTGTGGACGACATTAATTTTGATGGTTTTGTTGACCTTGGTATTCCAACAGGCACGGGTTACGGCGGTGTGAATTATTTTTACAATTTTTACACGTTTGAACGCCTAAGCCAAACATTTAAAGTCCTAGCAAACCCTGAAGGCAACGATTGGTGCAATCCTCAACTCGAGGCAAAAACAAAAACCATTTTCAC